>NZ_JBZYWH010000007.1:0-179812 GCF_058932745.1 Hymenobacter sp. FMD4 | reverse complement strand
ACGGAAACTTTGAACTTGTGTCGCTTCGAGGCTTGCACGCCTCAGTCGCTAAAAGCCAATAGTGTGATGATTCATTGACCAAGAAATAGCGTACGGCACGGCTGCCTTACGCCTTTTGAATGGGCGCTGATCCTACTGCAGTGCTGGCTCTTTTCGAAGCCAACCCCGCAAGCCCTTCGCCCGGGTTTCTTTCAGGAATTGTTCCAGTCCCGCGGTAATGCGCTCCGCTACCTGCTGCTGAAACGCCGGGTCTACCAGCCGCCGCTCGTCGTCGGGATTGGAAACGAAGGCCGTTTCTACCAGCACGTTGGGAAACTCAGTAGGGCCGCTGAGCGCAAAATTGAACGAGCCTACGTTACCCCAAGGCTTGAGCCCTGTCTTTACCATCTCCTCGTAAATAGCCTGCGAGAGCGGCCGAAAGGCCACATAGCGGTAGAAGGTGGCCGTGCCCTGCGCGTCCTTGCTGCCCGCTGAGTTGATGTGGATGCTCACCAACAGATGCGGCATGGCCTTGCGCAGGCGCAGCACCCGGGTACCGTTGTCGAGGCTGACGTCGGCAGTGCGGGTCATCAGCACATTCACGCCTTTCTTTTCCAGCTCGGTGCGCAGCTGTTGGGCAATGGCCAGCGTGAGGTCTTTTTCCTTGACGCCGCTAGCACCCACAGCGCCTTGATTGTCGCCGCCGTGGCCAGCATCCACGGCGATGGTCAACCCCTTCAGCTCCAGCTTTTGCGGTGGGCGCCGGACGCGTATCGTCAGCACGTTGCCTTGGTAGCCGATGGCGTAACCCCAGCTCTGGGCGTGCTTCAAATCAATAACGATGCGAAACACATCGGGCTGCGGCTGCTCGTAGTACACGTTTTCGATTTCCTGCAGCCCAGCCCGCTGGGTTATCCAGTTGGTATTGGAAGTAGCACCAAACAGGTCCACCACCAGCCGTGTGGGCTCCAGTTGCAACTGCGAGCGGTAAGGCAGGCGCTCCTGCAACGGCACGCGCACGTAATCATACTGTGCATCGCCGCTCACGCTCCAAGAGCCCGTGAGCGACTGCGGCATAAAGCCGCCAGGCGGAAGCAGGTTCACGGTTTCCAGCGGTACCCACGCCGTCTGGCGTTCGGCAAGGCGCACGCGGTATTGCTCGCCCATGCGGCCCGTCACGTGCAGCAGCACCAGCGAATCAAGGTAGCCAATTTTAGCGCCGCCGAGGCGGTCTTCGCCCAGGCCGTAGTTCAGATAGGACAAGGCGCCGCGAGTACGGGCCAGTTGTACCACGTTGGGGTTAAGAAAGCGCACGGTGGAGCGCGTCAGCAAGGAGTCACGGCGGCCATCGGGCAGCAGCAGTCGCACTTTCAGTTGGCGGCCGTTGAGCGTATCGCCGGGCTGCACCACGTAGCTGAGTTGGTAGATGCCGCGCTGCCCGCCGGTGAGGGCCGGGGCTAGTTCGGGTACGGGCACGCCGCGCAGCGTGGTCAGTTGGGCGCCAGGCTGGGCCTTCACGCGCAATTGCAGCCGGTCGCCGGGCTGCAGCCACTGCTCCTGGGCCGGTACCACTTCAGCTGATTCAATTAGTCGTTGGGCCGAAGCTAGGGGCATCAGGGCCAGGCAACAGACTATGGCAAGCGTAAGAACTCGTAACATCGGGTAAAAACGAAGAAGCCCCGCAAAGAACGGGGCTTCTGGTAGAGAATAAGCTACTGATTAGCGGGCGTTGGCTGGCTTGTCGCGCACCGCATCACCGAGGTCCTTTAGGTCACGGCCCGTTTCCAAGGCCGTAAACTCGGCTTGCAGGGCCTTGATGCGCAGCTCGCGCCGCGCCGGCAGATCTAGGCGCAAGGAGCGGTACCGCTCGTTCAGGCGCTCAAACACGGCGGTGGCATAATCCCAATCGCGCTGCGTCCAAGTGCGGCGCTTGTCGCGGGTCTGGCGCAACAGCTGGGTATAGGCTGGCTCTAAGTTTTCCACGGTCAGGCCTTCGACAGTGCCGTAGGAGCCAAGCAGCTCTTCCGTGAATGTAGTGTAGGCTTTGTCATCCAGGGGCTGCCGGGTGCGGGTGCGCGAGGTGGAGTCCCAGCGGGCGGCGCGGCTACCGGCGCGCTTGAGGGTGGCGCCGGCTTTTTCAGCCAGCGTATCCAGCTTACGGGCACTGTCTTTTACGGCATCTTGCCGCTCACGCGGCGTAGAGTCGCAAGCTGCGACGAGCAGGCCGGCTGCAGCCCAGCAGGCCACGCGTGCCCAGCGGGGCGAAGAAGCAAGGAAGGGTTTCATGGTCGCAGTTTACGCAACGGCGGCCATACTAGGTTCTGCTTGGGCAGTGAACCTAGCGGGCTTCCGTGGCAATGCGGAATGTAAACGGCAGTTCGTACTGCACCGGCACTGCCCGCCCATTTTTGCGACCCGGAATCCACTCGTGCGGAATGGACCGGGCAATGCGCAGGGCTTCTTCGTCGCAGCCAGCCCCGATACCGGTCAGCACCTCATGGTTATGCGCCGTACCCAGCGTATCCACCACAAAGCGCACCACCACGCGCCCCTGCACGTTTTTGTTACGCGCCTGCGCCGGGTATTGCAGCTGCTTCATGTAATTGGAAAGGGCACCGTCGCCGCCGAGGTACATTGGGGGCCGCTCCAGGTAGCCGTGCTGCCACGCGCCAGCTACTTCGTGGCGGTAGGGATGCTCATCGGGTTTGCGGAAGTACAGCAGCTGCTTTTTGTCGTAATCGTAGCGCTGCACCAACACTTTGCGGCCACTGGCGGTAAAGGCATAGTAAGCCCACTCGCCCACTTTGCGGCCCTTTTCCACGCGGCCACTGTCAAGGTCGTTGGGGCGCAAGCGGGTTTGGGCTTTGAGTGCTGCCGGCGCACAGCATAGCAGCAACGCTAGGAGTAAAGTTGTTTTCATTCGGGAGTGCGAAGCCCAAAATAATCCTGTTAAAAGATTATTTTAAGTGGGTGAGTAGTGGATGCGAGAAATGACAGATTTGCGCTTAGGCTTCAAATCAGGCCTAAGCGCAACGATAAATTTATAAATTATTTATGCAACTATCAGTGTTAGAGCCCCGGAATTTTCCACAAGTGCGGCCTACGCCGATGGGTCATCCAAGCGGTCCTGCAAGTCGTGCAGCTGGCCTTGCAGGCCCGGCAGATTTGGGCACAGCCGGCTCAGGCGGCGCAGCGTGCGCAGGGCACCGCGGTCGTCGCCAATCATGCGCTGGATAGTGGCCTTGCCCGATAGAGCGCCGAAGTGCCGGGGCTCCAGCCGTAGGGTATGCGCTACGTCGTGCAGGGAAGCGCGGTACTCGCCGCGCAGGTAATGGGCTGTAGCGCGCTTGTTCCACCCCTCCGGAAACTTTGGGTAGCGCTCCACCAGCCACGTAAAGTCGCTGATGGCTCGGGTGTAGTCGCCGGCTGCCATAGCCCGCATGCCCGATTCCATGTGCTTATTCAGGGCCTGATCATCGGTTTCGAGCCAAAGCTGCCAGATGCCCTGCTGCAAGGCCTCGATTTCAAGCGGGGCCGTAGCCGTGCGCAGGCGCTCAAATAGCTCGTCGAGTTGTTGCGGGCGGTCGGGCATATCGTCAATGATCAATCATTGATAAGCAATGATCAATGAAGCGCAAAGGTGGCTGACGACCACGGCTTACGGATCAGGCACATAGGCGTAGTACGTAGGCTGCTGCCAAGCGTTCGGCTTTGGGGCCGCGAGGGATAGGCCCCAAACAGCGCTGCCGGACTAGATTCAGCCCGGCAGCGTTTATTAAGGTAAGGTATGGTACGAGGCCTAGAACAAGTCGGCAGCCACGCGCCGCACGGCCTCGGCTTTGCCCATGCTGTAGTAGTGCAGGCAGGGCACGCCGCGCTGCATCAGCTCGCGGCTCTGCTGAATGCACCACTCGATGCCTACTTCGCGGACGGCCGCGTCGTCGCGGCACTGGGCTACGGCTTCCACCAGCTCTTCGGGTAGGTTCAGGAAAAAGGCGCGGGGCAGCATGGTAAGCTGCTTTTTGGTGGTAAGCGGCTTCAGCCCCGGGATAATAGGAGCCGTGATGCCCACCGCACGGCACTTGTCCACGAAGTCGAAAAACTTCTGGTTGTCGAAGAACATCTGGGTCACAATGTAGTCGGCTCCGCAGTCCATTTTCTGCTTCAGGTAGCGCATGTCCATGCTCAGGTTGGGCGCCTCGAAGTGCTTTTCGGGGTAGCCAGCCGTGCCGATGCAGAAATTGGTGGCCGCAGTGTCAACTTGCTCCTCGTCAAGGTAGCGGCCGTGGTTCATGGCTTCTACCTGTCCGATCAGGTCACAAGCATAAGCGTGGCCATCGGGGTGAGGCACAAAGCCAGGTTCCGACTTGATTGGGTCGCCGCGCAAGGCCAGCACGTTGTCGATGCCAAGAAAGTGCAGATCGATGAGCGCATTTTCGGTTTCCTCCCTGGAGAAGCCGCCGCAGATCAGGTGCGGTACCGTATCCACATCGAAGCGCCCCTTGATGGCCGCGCAAATTCCGACCGTGCCGGGACGTTTGCGAGTGGTAATCTTCTCCAGCAGGCCTCCGGCACGTTGCCGGTACACGTACTCCTCGCGGTGGTACGTCACGTCAATAAATGGCGGTTTGAACTCCAGCAGCGGCTCAATGTTCGAAAACAACGTCTGGATATTTTCGCCCTTGCGCGGCGGCAGCACTTCGAAGGAGAAAAGGGTTTTGCCGTTGGCGCGGGCCAGGTGTTCGGTAACTTTCATGGGTAGCGCAAACTCCGAGTTTGCGTATCGTTGCTCGTAGGTTTCCTCCCTCAGATGAGGTTGGGTTAATGTGCTTGTGTATTGGTAGGCTTTACCCCACAGGGCAGGCCTTTTAAGTTGAGTTTAGCTAGCCGAGACCGAGGCGGTTTCTGCGGCTGGCTCATAGTTCAGGTTTGGCGACAACCACCGCTCCAGCTCCGCAAACGGCATACCCTTGCGCCGCGCCAAATCCTCCACCTGGTCTTTGCCGATGCGGCCCAGGCCAAAGTAGCGCGACTCCGAATGCGAGTAGTAGAAGCCGCTCACTGAGGCCGTCGGGTACATAGCCAGGTTTTCGGTGAGGGTGATGCCCGTCTGCCCGTCGCCGAGTAACTGGAACAAAGTGATTTTCTCGGTGTGGTCGGGGCAGCCGGGGTAGCCGGGCGCGGGGCGGATGCCGCGGTACTCCTCCTTGATCAGGTCCTCGTTGTTGAAGTGCTCCTGCGGCGCGTAACCCCACAGTTCGCGGCGCACCCGTTCGTGCAGACGCTCCGCCAGCGCCTCGGCAAGGCGGTCGGCCAGGGCTTTGGCCATAATGGCGGAGTAATCGTCGTGCTGGGCTTCGAACTGGGCAACCAACGCATCCAGCCCGATACCGGCCGTTACGGCGAAACCGCCGAGGTAATCGGTGCGGCCCGAATCCTTGGGCGCCAGGAAGTCGGAGAAGGCTAAGTAGGGCAGGCCGGGCGCCTTCAGGCTCTGCTGACGTAGGGTGAATAGCTCGGTCTGCACCCGCTGGCGCGTGTCGTCCTGGTAAATTTCGATAGTGTCCGAATCTACTGTGTTGGCCGGCCAGAAGCCGACGGTAGCGCGGGCCGAAATCAGCTTTTCATCCAACATGCGCTTCAGCAGCGCCTGACCATCTTCAAACAGTTTGCGGGCCGCTTCACCGTAGGTTTCGTCTTCGAGGATGCGCGGGTAGCGGCCTTTCAGTTCCCAAGCGTGGAAGAAGGGCGTCCAGTCGATGTACGGAACGAGTTCGGCCAGCGGGTAATCGTCGAACACCTGGGCCCCCAGGAAGCTGGGTTTTACGATATCGGCCGCAGCCCAATCGGCCTGGAATTTCTGCTTACGAGCTTCCTCGATGCTCACGTAGTCCTTGTTTCGCTGGCGACCGGCGTGGTCCTGGCGCAGCTGCAGGTACTCTTGCGCTACGTCGTTAGCATAGGCATCGCGGCCCAGGCCCAGCAGCTGCGAGGCCACGGGCACGGCGCGGGAAGCGTCGTTTACGTGAATCACGGGGCCGTTGTAAGCCGGCGCAATGCGCACCGCCGTGTGCAGGCGCGAAGTAGTAGCGCCCCCGATGAGCAGCGGCACCCGCAGGCCACGCTTTTCCAAGGCTTGCGCTACGTATACCATTTCATCAAGCGAAGGCGTAATCAGCCCGCTCAAACCCACGATGTCGGCCTGCACGCGCTCGGCTTCAGCCACTATCTTCTCCAGCGGCACCATCACGCCTAGGTCGATGACCTCGTAGTTGTTGCAGGCCAGTACCACGCCCACGATATTTTTGCCAATGTCGTGCACGTCGCCTTTTACCGTGGCTAGCAGTACTTTACCGGCGGTCTGGCGGGCTTCGGTACCGCCCGACAGGGCTGCCGCGTCGCGCTCGGCCTGCATGTAGGGCTCCAGCCAGGCCACGGCGCGCTTCATCACGCGGGCCGATTTTACCACCTGCGGCAGGAACATTTTGCCGGCACCAAACAGGTCGCCTACCACGGTCATGCCAGCCATCAAGGGGCCTTCAATCACGGGCAACGGGCGGCCGAGCAGCTTAAGGGTTTCTTCGGTGTCAGCTTCGATGTAATCGGTAATCCCTTTCACCAGGGCGTGCTCCAGGCGCTTTTCCACCGGCCAGCTGCGCCAGGCTTCGGCTTCCACCACCTTGGCCGCGGCGTCGCCCTTGGTTTGGCTAAGCTTATCGGCCAGCTGCACGAGGCGCTCGGTAGCGTCGTCGCGGCGGTCGAAGAGCACGTCTTCCACGGCTTCCAGCAGGTCCTTGGGCACCTCGTCGTACACGGCCAGCTGGCCGGCATTTACGATGCCCATATCCAGCCCGGCCTTGATGGCGTGGTACAGGAAAGCCGCGTGAATGGCCTCGCGCACCGGGTCATTGCCGCGGAAGGCAAAGGAAACGTTGCTGACGCCACCGCTGGTCAGCGCGCCGGGCAGGTGCTGCTTGATCCAGCGCACGGCCTCAATGAAGTCGATGGCGTAGCGGCGGTGCTCCTCGATGCCGGTGCCCACAGTGAGGATGTTCGGGTCGAAGATGATGTCCTCGGCCGGAAAACCCACCTCTTCGGTCAGGATACGGTAACCACGCTGACAGATTTCGATGCGGCGCTGGTAGCTGTCGGCCTGGCCTTCTTCATCGAACGCCATGACGATGACGGCCGCCCCGTAAGCGCGCACCAGGCTGGCGTGATGTTTAAACACCTCTTCGCCTTCCTTTAGCGAAATCGAGTTGACAATGCTCTTGCCCTGCGTGCATTTCAGGCCCGCTTCCAGCACCTCCCACTTCGAGGAATCGATCATGATGGGCAGGCGGGCCACATCGGGTTCCGAAGCCATCAGGTTCAGGAAGTTGGTCATGGCCTCCACCGAATCGAGCAGGCCCTCGTCCATATTCACGTCCAGAATCTGGGCGCCGCCTTCCACCTGGGCGCGGGCCACGGCCACGGCTTCGTCAAACTGCCCCGAGCGAATCAGGCGGGCGAAAGCGCGCGAACCGGTCACGTTGCACCGTTCGCCCACGTTCACGAATAGGCTTTCGGGGTGGATGTTTACCGGCTCCAAACCGCTCAGGCGCGTCGCACGGGGGCGCACCGGCAGCGGACGCGGCGGATAGCGGTCCACCAGCTTCGCGGCTTCGGCAATGTGCTGGGGCGTGGTACCGCAGCAGCCACCCACCACGTTCACGAGGCCTTCCTGCAGGTACTCTTCCAGCACGGCGGCAAATTCCTGGGCCGATTCGTCATAGCCACCGAAAGCGTTGGGCAGGCCCGCATTCGGATAAGCCGAAATGTAGCAATCGGCAAGGCGGCTCAGCTCCTGCAGGTACACCTTCAGCTGCTGGGCCCCAAGCGCGCAGTTCAGGCCGATACTCAGGATGGGCAGGTGGCGCATGGAGTTCCAGAACGCCTCCACCGTCTGGCCCGACAAAGTGCGGCCCGAGGCATCGGTGATGGTGCCCGAAATCATGAGGGGCACCACGCGGCCGCCCTCGTCGAAGAAACGCTGGGCCGCAAACAAGGCAGCCTTGGCATTAAGGGTGTCGAAGATGGTCTCGATCAGCAGCGCATCCACGCCGCCGTCCACGAGACCTTTGATTTGTTCCAGGTACGCCACAGCCAGCTCATCGAAGCTGACGGCGCGGAAGCCTGGGCGGTTTACATCGGGCGAGAGCGAGGCCGTGCGGTTCGTGGGGCCGATGGCGCCGGCCACGAAGCGCGGGCGCTCCGGTGTACTGTATTCGTCGGCTGCTTCGCGGGCTAGCCGGGCTGCCTCGTAATTCAGCTCATACACGATGTGCTCCAAGGCGTAATCGGCCTGGGCAATAGTGGTACCGCTGAAGGTGTTGGTTTCGACCAGATCAGCGCCCGCGGCGAAGTACTCGGCATGCACGCCGCGCACAATGTCGGGGCGCGTCAGACAGAGCAGGTCGTTGTTGCCGCGCAGGGGCTTGGGGTGGTCCCGAAACCGCTCGCCGCGAAAATCTTCTTCGGTGAGCTGGTGGCGCTGCAGCATGGTACCCATGGCACCATCGAGCACGATGACGCGGCGGGCAAGCAGCTCGGCGAGGGGAGAAGCAGGGACAGTAGGCATGTAAATGTTCCGGATAGCAGTGGAGGCAAGCGCGTATCCGGAAAGCCTAAGCAACTTTTCAGTCACCAAGTTCCGCTCATCTTCTCCGAACGCCAGCGGGCCTCGGATGGGAGTTAGCACCTCTGCCGCAGCGGCCGGTTGCTAAGACGTCACAGGGCCCAGTCCCTCAGTCTTTCTGGATAAGCTTTGGCGAAGATAAATAGCGAAATGCGCAATACCAAATTGGATAATAGTAACTTGATTAAGTTACATGTTTGGTGTTGGTGGAGCTTTTCCTCGATGAAAAGACCGAGCCGGCAGCGTCTTGAATGCTTATTTGCCAAAGGAGCCAATACGCTAAAGCGTGGCGTCCGACGTTATTCAATGGGTAATAGTAAGTTTAAGCAGCATTAGCGTTTGAGGAATTATGAAATTTGCTGGTTGCCTGATGGCCGCTTTTTTATTGGGTGGCAAGGCCGCCTCGGCGCAAACGTCGTCCACAAGCCTGCCGGTGGGCACGGGCTTGGAAGCTGCTTACTATAACGGTACCAACTTCGAACAGCTAGTGCTGCGCCGGCGCGACGCGGCCATCGATTTTAGCTGGCAAAAACAGCCGCCGGCACCCGGGCTGGGGGCCGAGCACTTCTCCGTACGCTGGGAAGGTTACATACTGGCGCCGGTATCGGGCGAGTATGAATTCTCAACCGTGATGGACGATGGCCTGCGGGTATGGGTGGGCGGCAAGCGCATCATCAATGCCTGGCGCGAGCAAGACCACGTGCCGGCGGCAGTTCGCATTCGGCTGGAGGCGGGCAGGTACTACCGGTTGCGCGTCGATTACTTTCAGACGATATTCGACTCCCGGGCGCTGTTGCAATGGCGCTTGCCCGACAGCCGGGAATTGGTGCCGGTGGGTGCCAATAGCTTGTTTGCAGCGCTGCCGCCTTCGGCCAAACCTGTGCCGGCCACTACGCGCCCTGCTACCCGCCCGCCCGTTGAAACGGCTCCGCCCGTAACCCGCCCAGCTACACCAGCGCCAACGCCGCGACCAACCCGCTCAAGTACGCCGGCGCCTTCTCGCCCCGCGCCCCGCCAGACAGCACCGCCCGTGGCACCAGCAGCCGATAACGAGTTAAGCGAACTGAACAAGCTGCCCGCCGGGGCGGTAGTAACCCTGCAACACCTGTATTTCGAACAGAGCAAGCCGCGGCTGTTGCCTACTTCGCTGCCTGAAATGGAACGTTTGGCTCAGATTCTGAAAGCCAATCCCTCGTTGCGCCTGGAAATTGTCGGCCACACCGATAACGTAGGCGACGTCAGCTTAAATCAAGCCCTGTCGCAGCAGCGGGCTGAAGCTGTACGCGACTACCTGATTCGCCAAGGCATCGAAGCCGAACGACTGCTGGCCACAGGCCTAGGCAGCGCCCGACCCGTAGCTGACAACGACGACCCCAAACAACGGCCGCGCAATCGGCGGGTGGAGGTGGTAGTGCGCTGAGGGTAGGACTTGGATGGATTAAGTGCAGGAGCTTGTTCTTATTTCGTAATAAGTGAGTTGAAAAGAAAAACCCGTTTCCTGATCAGGAAACGGGTTTTTCTTTTCAAAGGCGGAGTCGAAGCACATAGTGCTTCGACTCCCAAGACGAAACGAGTTATTACTTCGTCAACGAGAGCTGACGAATTGTGTATTCATCGCCCATTTTTACTTTCATCATGTACACGCCGGCTGCCAGGTTCGACAGGTCGAGCTTATTCTCGAAGTTGTCGCGGATGGTTGCCTTGTGTACCGTCTGGCCGAGCGTATTCATTACGAGTACTTCCATGCCGGCCTTGGCATTGGCTCCGCGCACCTCCAGCGTTACCAAGCCATTGCTTGGGTTTGGGAACAGGCTGATGGCACGGTCGAGCGCGGCGGAGGTACCAGTCACGGTGTTGGCTACTGCCTCCACTACAAACACGCCCAAGTTGGCCGAAGCGGCATCAGCCAAGGTGCCACCAGTAGCCCCGAAGGTGTTGATGGTGTAGAAGGTACCGGTGCGGGTGGGCGTTTCCGGCAACGTACCCATCGGGAAGTAGCGGGCACCAGTGGCAGCAGTCTGCACCAAGCCAACGTAGAAGTTGCCAGCAGCAATGGCTACAGGCGTAGCGAAGTTGAAGGTCTTGCGCTGATCAATGTCGGCAGCCGTGACTACATAGTTAGGCGTGCGGGCAATAAGGGTACCCGTGGAGCTCACCAAAACTCCGTATACCGTGTTGCCCACGGTGTTCGGGTCGGCCAAAGCTGCGATTACTGCAGTGAGTGAGCGGGCTACAGTCGTGTTGTAGCGCACCACGAAAGCCCCCGTTGCGGTTGCACCGAAGCCAACGCTCAGTTGCGGGTTGAGAGCGGTGTTGTTGGCGTAGCTGAAGGTGTTCGTCGTTACGATTTGCTGGTAAGTGCGGGTGTTGTTGGCCACCACATCATCGGGTAGCAGCGAAACCGTCAGCGTGTTGTTGCCGGTGGCAGCAGGCGTGAAGGCGGCAAACGTAACCGTGGCCGTGGCGCCAGGCGCCAGCGAAGCAATTAGCTGCGAGTTGGTAAAAGTAGTGGCCCCCGAAACGGTGAGTGTAACCGGAACACCGGTCAGAGCTTGGGAACCAGCATTACGAACTACCGCCTGTACTGTCTGCGCAGCGCCAACAGGAGCTTTGCCCAGCGAGTAAATGGTCTGAACCTCAGCGTCGTTGTCGGGAATGGTAGTGACGCAGATAGTGAAAGCACCCTGCGTATCAGCGGAGCCGTAGCCAGCTACTGACACGTAGTAGGTCGTGCTCGGCGTGAGGCCTGTAGCCGCCAGCGGAGCTGATACCGTGTTGTTGGCTCCGCCAGAGGCGCAGGCTCTTTCCGTGAACGGGCCTGCTGCTCCCGAAGTGCTGGAGAACAAGCGGATGTAACCGGCCGGAGCGCCAGTTACCTGAATACGAGCTGAAGTGCTACCGGGGCCGCTAGCAGCGGTGGTAAACGAGTACCACACGTCCCTTGGGTTAACCGCAATACCGCAGGTGTTAGGTGCTGCACCAGGATTGACATAGCCGTTGGGCGTGGTGGTGGTAGCGCCGGCGTTGGTGCCATTAACCGGTGTGCATGTGGCACTAACCGGGAGGGAAATGGCGCCCGTCGGGTTGTCATTGGCTGGAGCGGTGACAGGCTGGCCTACGCATACCGTAATGGCGCCGTTGGTTGGGTTGGCGGTGTACGGGTAATAGCGGAAGCGGTACGTAGTGCCTACTGTCAGCGAAGTGAGAGTCAGGGATTCATTACCGCCGGCGTTTGCGTCGGCGCAACCTACGTTCGTTAACGAACCGCAAGCGCCGCTTAGTACTTCCAAAACGCCGTCGAAAGAGCTAGTGACGTTGATAGCGTGCGAAGTGCCAGTGGCCGTGAAGCTGTACCATACGTCCTGGGCCGTGCTTGCTGTGAAGCCAGCGCAGGCAATAGGTGCTTGGCTTTGGGTGGCGCCCGTTACGGTGCCGCTCACAGGCGTACAAGCCGCACTGGGTGTAATCTGTATTGCGCCCGCGCAGTCGTCGTTGGCGGGAGCTTGTGCCCAAGCGGCTGCAGGAGCCATAAATAGCGCTGCTGCCAATGCTGTAAGCCTGGTTCGAGCCTTTTTGGACAGCAAGGAAGACGAGTAGAATTCTGTCATTGCAAAATGAGTAAATGAAAAATGATGTGAGTGAGGAAATTCCGCAATTGGAATTAGCAGTGGCCTAATATAGCGAGCTTTCCAGAGCTATAAATGCTTTGCGACCCAAACAGAAGAAGTATTGGTGGAAGTAGTAAAATCAGATGCCTTGATAAGAGAACAGAGCTATGCATCGAATACGGAACTTAAAGGCAAATACGAGGCGGCAAACTACTTCAGGGCAGTTAAGGAACACTTTCACGGCCTGCTCGATTCGTGCCTAACGGGTCAGGTTAAGAACTCCTTCGCCGTGACGCTGGAACAGATCAGCGAAACGGCGAAGAAGTAGATCCGGCCGGAGTCCATGACTATAGTGGTGGTAGGCGACAAAAATCAGATCGATCCGCAATTGAAGAAATTCCAGGCTACGCGCAAGAAGGTGTTATAGGCTGAGCGTAGCCTTGTCTTAAGCCGTGCGGGGCTTAGGTAAGACCGATAGCCAAGCCGTGATGTTCATTATCAGTTCGGCTCTGGGGTTCCAGTTAGCAGCAAAACAAAAAAGCCGGTCCCAGTAGGACCGGCTTTTTAGGTGTAATGAGTTAACCTTCTATTCCCGCCCTCTTACACTGTGACTGTGGCAACTGGGGTGTGCTGCGCCGGCATTGATACGTTCACGCCCAGGCCTTGCGCCACGGCCATTCCAAGGCCGAGGTCGGCGCGGAAGAAGTGGCAAAGCTGGCGGTTGATGATTTCGTCACGTTTCGGGCCGCTGATGCCGCTCATAGCGCCCACGATGTTCTGCACCAGGCGCTGCTGCGCACCCGCGTCGAGCAGGCGGTACAAGTTGCCGGGCTGCGTGTAGTGGTCGTCTTCGCCGGGTGCGTTGCGGTCGTGGCGGGCAGCAAGTCCGGAGAGGTGCTCGGCTGGCTCGCCTACGGTGCGGTCTTCCTGCGGGCCGTTAAATGAGTTGGGGAAGTAATTGGGGCCGGCGCCGCTGTTGTCGCCGAGGGCCATCAGGCCGTCGCGCTGGTAGTTGTTGGTGGCGTAAGGGCAGCGGTTTACGGGCAATTGCTCATAGTTGCCGCCCAGGCGGTAGCGCTGCGCGTCGGGGTAGGAGAGGATGCGGCCCTGCAGCATACGGTCGGGTGAGTAGCCGATGCCGTCCACCACGTGCGCCGGCGCAAAGGCCGACTGCTCCACATGGGCGTGGTAATTCACTGGGTTTTCGTTCAGCTCCAGTACGCCCAGCTCGTGCAGCGGGAAGTCGGCCTTGGGCCACACTTTGGTTAAGTCGAAGGGGTTCCAGCGGAAGGTTTCCGCTTCAGCTTCGGTCATGAGCTGCACCTTCAGCGTCCAGCGCGGGAAGTCACCCCGCTCAATGGCTTCTACCAAGTCGCGCTGTGCGAAGTCGGGGTCGAGGCCTTTCATTTCCGTGGCCTCGTCGGCCGAGAAGTTCTTGATGCCCTGCTCCGTGATGAAGTGGAATTTCACGTACACCCGCTCGTTGTCCTGATTAATTAAGGAGAAGGTGTGCGAACCGAACCCGTGCATGTGGCGGTAGCCGTAGGGCGTGCCCCGGTCCGACATCAGGATGAGCACCTGGTGCAGTGACTCGGGGTTCAGACTCCAGAAGTCCCACACGGCTGTGGGCGACTTGCAGTTGGTGAACGGGTCGCGCTTTTGCGTATGTATGAAGTCGGGAAACTTCACCGGGTCTTTGATGAAGAACACCGGCGTGTTGTTGCCCACCAGGTCCCAGTTGCCGTCTTCGGTGTAAAACTTCACGGCGAAACCGCGCGGGTCGCGCTCGGTGTCGGCCGAGCCTTTCTCGCCGCCCACGGTGCTAAAGCGCAGAAACACGCGCGTCTGTTTGCCTACCTCCGAAAACAGTTTGGCACGGGTAAAGCGCGTCAGATCTTGCGTCACGGTAAAGGTGCCGTAAGCGCCCGAGCCCTTGGCGTGTACTACGCGCTCTGGCAGTCGCTCCCGGTTGAAGTGCGCTAGCTTTTCGTGGAGCAGGTAGTCTTGCAGCAGCAATGGGCCGCGCTGGCCTACCGATACAGAATTCTGATTGTCCCAGATGGGACGGCCCGAAGCAGTGGTAAGGCGATTGGGATGGGTGTTGTCGGACATCGTAAGCAGCGTTTGGGTTTCTGTTGAGGTGCTGCAAATGTGTTAGGCAAGGGTTTATAAATGAAATCGATATTTTTGATATCAGAATAGATAATGTTTATATGACAATCCAACAGCTTGAGTATCTAATAGCCCTCGACACGCACCGGCAGTTTGTGTTGGCAGCCGAAAAGTGCTTTGTCACGCAGCCTACGCTTAGCATGCAGGTGCAAAAGCTGGAAGACGAACTTGGGGTGCTGCTCTTTCACCGTACCAAAGCTGGCATCGAGCCTACTGGCGTTGGAATGAAGGTGGTGCAGCACGCACGTGAAGTACTGCGGACCGTAAAACAGCTGCGCGAGGCGGTGCAATTGGAAAAAGGCGAGCTGATCGGGGAGTTGCGACTGGCAGTAATTCCCACGCTGGCGCCTTATCTCGTGCCGTTGTTTCTGTTGGAGCTGGTGGAGCGTCATCCGCAGCTACGCGTGCTGGTGGAAGAGCTGCAAACCGAACAGATTCTGCAGCGACTGAAAGCCAATCAACTCGACGTCGGCCTGCTCATCACGCCGCTCGACGACCGGGCTTTGCAAGAAGTACCAGTCTTGGAGGAGCCATTCCTCGCTTATGTAGCCGAAGCGCACCCCTTATACCCGCAAACCTGCGTTCGGCCCACCGACCTGCAGGCGCACGAAATGTGGCTCTTGCAACAAGGGCACTGCTTTCGTCACCAAGTGCTCAACATCTGCACGCCAGCGGCAGCCCAGGAACAGCGGCCCTTTACTTACGAAAGCGGTTCCATCGAAACACTTAAGCAGCTGGTGCGGCAAAACCGTGGTTACACGCTGGTGCCCGAACTATCGGTACTCGATGAAATCGACCGCAACCCCATGGTAAAACGCTTCGAAGCGCCCGAGCCGGTGCGCGAGGTGAGCCTAGTGGTGCATCACAGCTTTGTGCGGTTGCCACTGCTCGGTACGCTGCGCGACATCATCCTGCAGCGTACGCCCGAGCGGCTGCACGCCCGCGGGGCCGGCCAGAAAATCCGGTGGAAATAAGTAGCGTGGTAAGGTGGCCTAGTGCAGCATCGGTTGGGCATAGACTGCCGATGCCGGCCGAACCTTGCGGTGGCGCAGCCATTCGTAAGCCGTGGCCACGTCGTCGAAGGTCACGATGAGTAAGTGACCCTGGTTTAGCTGGAGGGCTTCACTGACGGCCAGGGCCGCGTTGGCTGCCCGGCGGTTGACGTAGCTGGCCGAATTCACCCAGGCGAGGTACTGCAGGCCCGAATTGGCCAGCAATTGGTAAAACTCACTGCCTAGCCAAGACGCCGCACTTTCCCAAGAGCCACCCTCCGAACTGCGGTCCATTTGCCAGTCGTTCAAAAAGTCCGCCGAAGCATTCGTCAGCGTATCGGTGGTGAGCACCTTGTGGCACTTCATTTCCGCGATGTACTGCAGCAGTAGCGAGCAGCCCTGCCGCACGCTCGCTTCGTCGTGTTTGCCACGCCATTCTAAGTACAGCCATTCGTTGCGGCGGTCGTAAGCAATGGATAGCTCAGGGCTATGGTGCAAGGTGTCAAGGGCGGGCATAAAAAGCCGAATGCGCAGTAAGGAATGGGTCTGACTAAGGGGCCTTTTAAGTTGGCCTTTGATTAGTGCAAGACGCTGATTATTATACTGTAAATATAAGCCCTTTAGCCGGGAAAAAGAACAATCAGCACAGTTGAGCTATAACCAAAGATATCTTGCTTCGCTCATCTGCGTTTGAGGAAAGAATCAGCACTGCTTACCCTTTGTTTATGTGTGGACGTTACACCTTCATCACACCGGCTCCCACCGTGGAACAGCGTTTCGATGCCACTTTCACCGAGCCGGCTACCGGTACTTACAACGCTGCTCCTTCGCAGCGCATGCCCATCGTTACCAACCTGGCCCCGCACGAAATTCGGATGGTGCAGTGGGGGTTGATTCCGGCGTGGGTGAAAGACTTGCAACAAGCTCCCAAGCCTATCAATGCCCGCGCCGAGACGCTGGGCGAGAAGCCTTCGTTTCGGCAGCTGCTGCAGCGTCGTCGCTGCCTGGTGCTGGCCGATAGTTTCTACGAATGGCAGCAAACGGAGCGCGGTAAGATTCCGCACCGCATCCTACGCAGCGATGAGCAGCCTTTTGCTTTTGCCGGGTTGTGGGATGAATGGGCCGACCGCAGCACTGGTGAAGTAGTACCCACATTCACCATCGTCACCACCGAGCCCAATGAGTTGATGGCCCGCTTGCACAACCGCATGCCCGTCATCTTACCCGACCGTGCCGCCGAACTAGCTTGGCTGGCCGAAGACGCAACAGCCGCCGAGCACCAGGCGCTGTTGCGCCCGTTGCCCGACGGCTTGCTGCGGGAATACGCCGTGACCACACGCGTCAATTCCCCGGCTCATAACGACCCTTCGGTGCTGGAGCCTGCGGCGGCATAAAAAGCGGATGAACCTAGAAGCCCCGCAGGTGACGCCGACGCTTAGCTAAAGCGCGGTTCTTCTTCCGCTTTTTGCGCTTGAATTTGAAGCCACCGAATGCATCAGCATTATCGGCGTGGAGCACAGCGGTGGTTTCTACTGAAGCCGGCGCCGCGAACGAGGCTTCAAACGGAGCAGCGGCCAGCACAGCAACGAGGAGGGTAAGGCAAAGCGTTTTCATAGCAGGTAGAGGTTGGATTTTGTTGTGGCGTTTGACTTATTTGTGATGCAAGATTACAGCCTCGACCTGCCTAAGTGCAATCACATGAAGATGTGAAATGCACAAAACCCCGCCTAACTACCGATCAGGCAGCTAGGCGGGGTTTTGTTAATTATTGACTTTACTGGCTGAAAACCAGTCTATTTATTCTTGTTTTGCTTGTTGCCCGATTGATTGTTGGGACCATCACCGTCGGTCATATCCTCGATGGCATCCTGAATCTGATCGGAGTATTTGGTCAGGACCACTACCGTGCCCACGGCCAGTACCGCAATGCCAAGTACAATTTGGGTGGGGGTCAGCCGCTGGCTGGCTTTGCGCAGCAGGGCACCACCGTGGCGTAGCAAATCTTCTACGTGGTCGTTGTTACCTTGAATCACATGATAGGCACTCTCAAAAGTGCGGGCAATGTCCTCGGGCAGAATTTTGTCCAGGTTTTGCGGGAGCTGATTTTCCATAGCAGGTAAAATGAGTAGGGGTTGGCTGTGGCAGAAGCCCCTCCCATGCGGAAGGGCCGCGAGGGGGATGTACGCAAAACTCCCCGCCAAGGCTACGCTTGGGCGAGGAGTTTTTTGATCCGCAGCGTTAAGTGTCAGTCCCGGGCAGCAGTAACACGGGTTATTGACCCTGAAATACAGGCTTGCGCTTTTCGCTGAAGGCCAGCACACCTTCCTTGTAGTCGTCGCTTTCACCAGCAATCTGCTGGCAATCAGCTTCGTAGTCCAGCATCTCATCCAGCGTAGCAGAGCCGGCTTTATTGAGCATCTGCTTGATCAGGCCAATGGCCTTGGTGGGCGCAGAAGCATAGCGCGACGCCAAACCATAAGCGGCTTCATCAAGCTGCTCGGGTGCTACCACCTGATTCACGAGACCCAGGCGCCGCGCTTCGTCGGCGGGTACCTTGGAGCCGAGCGTGCACAGTTCAAATGCCTTGAGAGAGCCCACGATGCGCGGCAGAAAATACGAAGAGCCGGAATCCGGCACCAAGCCAATATTGATGAACACCTCAATCAGCGAAGCATCCGATGAGGCCACGATGGCGTCGCAGGCCAGTGCGAGCGAGCAGCCGGCGCCGGCCGCCACGCCGTTGAGGCGGCAGATGATGGGCTTGGGCAGCGTGCGCATAGCACGAATAATAGGGTTATAGCGCTTGTGCAGGGCGTCGTAAAAGGAACTAGGGTTGCCATCAGCTTCGGCCTGCTGCGAGGCCTTCAGATCTTGGCCCGAGCAGAAGGCGCGACCGGCGCCCGTCAGCACCACGGCCCGCACTTGCGCGTCGAGGGCTACCTGCTTCAGCGCGTCCTGCAGCTCGTAGCTCTGGGCGTCGTTGAAGGCATTGAATACGTCGGGGCGGTTCAGGGTGATGGTGGCCACGCCATCGGGGCGCACCTCGTACAGCAGGCAGGAGTAGTTCGACATGGGGTAGGAGAGTGATAGAAGCGCAAGTTAGCAAAGCGGGCCAGCGCCGCGGCGGGGTACCGCTCTGACCGACGGCCGCTAGCGGCTGGACCGCTGATCGGCACGCAGCAGCGCTTCGGCCAGCACCAGGTCTTCCGGCGTCGTGATTTTGAGGTTGGCGTAATCGCCTTCCACCAGCTGAATGGGGTGCAGATCTTCCACCACGCTGGCATCGTCAGTAAAGGTGGGCAGTTCTGGCAGCTGGTAAGCCCGACGCAGCAGCTCCAACTCAAAGCACTGCGGCGTCTGAACCAAGCGCAAGCGGGAGCGGTCCAGCGCGTAAGACCCTTTGGCGGCCAGGCCGCGCACCGAGTCCTTAGGTGCCACGGCTGCCACGGCGGCTCCGTGCTGTTCAGCAGCTAAGTAAGTGCCTTCAATAACTTTCAGCGGTGTGAGGGGCCGTACGCCGTCGTGCACGGCTACCACGCCTGTCGGCTCGTTGGCCAGCTGCGCCAGGCCCTTGCGTACCGAGGCCCAGCGGGTCGCGCCGCCAGCTACCACCTCGTGCTGCAGCTCCGGGGCATGTTGCGCGTGTAGTTCTTGCCACACCTCAAACTGGTCCTGGGGCAATACTACCACCAGCCGTTGCACGCGTAGGAGTGGCTCGGCAAAGCGGCGAAGCGTATGAAGTAGCACCGGTTGGCCCAGCAGCTCCAAAAATTGCTTGGGGCGGTCGGCGCCCATACGCGTGCCAGTGCCACCGGCAACGATGATGACAAAACGCGGAAGATCCATAAGCTAAAGGCAGCGCCGGAAAAGGTGTCGTGAGCAAAAGTAGCGCACGGGCCGCTGCGGCCCCGAAAAATCCCAGCGCCGAGGGTACCGCTCCGGTTACATTAACGTCGTTTCTTAACAGCCTCATCAGCCATTTGCTAGTGCTATGAATCCAGCTGACAGCAACTCTTTCCCCACTCAGATTTCAAACGCAGCTTCTTGTTGCGAAGGCGCCGGTACAGCGCAAACATTGGCGCGGCAGGTCATCGGGGCCCAAGCCGTCGGAGCATCGGCTATTGGTGCTTCTGCCATCGGCGCGCAGGCTGTGGGCGCTTCGGCGCTTGGGGCCGGCGCACGCGGCGCCCTGGCAGTGGGTGCCGCGGCTATCGGCGCGCTGGCCGTCGGCGCGCTGGCGTTGGGAGTAGTAGCTATTCGGCGCCTCAGCGTGGTACAGGCCCAGCTGAAGATCATGGAAATCGATCAGCTCACCATAAGGCGGCTGCAAGTCGATGAGCTACTCATTTCCCAAAAACCGGATACGGTGACAGACGCGTCTGCTTCGTCTGCTTAAACCTTGGTTTAACTGGAAAGCAAAAGCCCGGCCGTACAAGTACGGTCGGGCTTTAACAAGTAGCCGTAAGGCTATGACTTATAGAATCAGCATGGCGTCGCCGTAGGTGAAGAACTTGTACTTCTCCTTAATAGCGGTTTTGTACGCTTCCGCCAGCAGGTCGTAGCCGGAGAAGGCGGCAGCCATCATCATCAGCGTGCTTTCCGGTAAGTGGAAGTTGGTCAGCAGCGTGTTGGCAATCTTGAAGTCGTAGGGAGGGAAGATAAACCGGTCGGTCCAGCCTTCCGTGGGCTTCAGGCGGGCGTTGGCCGATACCGACGACTCCATGGCGCGCATGGTGGTGGTACCCACGGCGCATACGCGCTTCTTGGCATCGAGGGCGCGGTTCACTACCGTGGCCGAATCCGTCGGTACCATGAAGTTTTCCGAGTCCATCTTGTGCTTGGTCAGGTCTTCCACGTCCACGGGGCGGAAAGTACCCAGGCCTACGTGCAAGGTTACCGGGACCATGTCCACGCCTTTGATTTCGAGGCGCTTGATTACTTCACGGGTGAAGTGCAGACCCGCCGACGGGGCCGCTACGGCGCCCGTGTGCTTGGCGTAGATGGTCTGATAACGCTCCTTGTCAGCAGCTTCCGGGTCGCGCGAAATCACCTCTTTAGGCAGCGGAGTTTCGCCCAGGTCGTGCAGCGCTTTGTAGAAGTCTTCCTCGGGGCCGTCGTACAGGAACTTGATGGTACGACCGCGCGAGGTAGTGTTGTCGATAACTTCGGCGACCATGATGCCATCGTCGTCGAAGTACAGCTTATTACCAACGCGGATTTTACGAGCTGGGTCTACCAGCACATCCCACAGGTGCAGCTCTTTGTTCAGTTCGCGCAGCAGGAATACCTCTATCTTAGCGCCGGTCTTTTCTTTGTTGCCGTAGAGACGGGCAGGAAACACCTTTGTGTCATTCACCACGAAAACGTCGCCGTCGTCGAAGTACTCAATGATATCTTTGAAGGTGCGGTGCTCGATGCGCCCGCTGTCGCGATGCACCACCATCAGGCGCGACTCGTCGCGGTTTTTGGCGGGGTGCTGTGCAATCAGGTTTTCGGGCAGATCAAACTTGAACTCGGAGAGTTTCATGGCCGGCGTTTAGGACAGGCAAAAGGACGGGGAGAATACGCAAAATTTTCGAGTTGCAAAAGTACGGAACCCGTCCGGATATATCGTTACTTTCAGCTCAGAAATTGATGGTTAAATGGCTGAATGGTGAAATGGTTGGCCGTTCAGGAGTCCTGAGAACAAGCAGCCGTTTAACTAGTTACCCATCTATTGGATGAAAACCCTGCGCCTAACGTTTGAGAGTTTCCGTTTCGCCTGGCAGGCACTGAGAGCCAATCTGTTGCGCACGATTTTGTCGTTGCTGGGGGTTACAGTCGGCATCTTCGCCATCATCTCCGTGTTTACGGTGGTCGATTCGCTGGAAGCCAGCATCCGCCAGAGCATGAACTTTGTAGGCGACAAGGTCATCTACGTGCAGAAATGGCCGTGGGCCTTCGGTGGTGACTACCCGTGGTGGAAGTACTTTAATCGCCCCAATCCCACGGTGCGTGAGTTTCGGATGCTGCAACGCATGCTCACGCCGGAAAACCACCTGGGAGTAGCCGTATTTGCGGCGCGCGGCGGCAACACGCTCAAATCCGGCTCCAACAGCGTGGAGAGCATCGCCATGCAGGGCGTAACGTACGACTACCGGCAGGTATCGGACGTGCCGGTGCAGGAAGGGCGCTATTTCACTCCCCAGGAAGTGGAAGCGGCTCGTAACGTAGCGGTGGTGGGATACGACATTGCTCATAACCTGTACCCCAACGGCTCGGCCGTCGGGCGCGAGTTTCGGGTGCATGGTCAGCGGTTTACCATCGTAGGCGTGATGGAGAAGGAAGGTAAAAAGCTGCTCGATACGCCCAGTAACGACACCAACTGCCTGGTGCCGCTTGGGTCATTCACCAAAATGTTTGCGCTGAGCACCGGTAGCATGGGTGGGGCGCAGGCCACCATCGGCGTAAAAGGACGCGACGATGACCCTGGGCTGCTCAATCTGGAATCGGAAGTGCAAGGCGCTATGCGCACCATCCGGGGGCTGAAGCCGCGGGAAGAAGACGACTTCGCCCTAAACCGGCCAGAAATGCTGGCCGATGCCATTACCAAGCTGTTCAGTGTGATTGGAGTAGCCGGCGCTGTTATCGGCTCGTTCGCTATTCTGGTGGGTGGTTTCGGCATTGCCAACATCATGTTTGTATCGGTGAAGGAGCGCACCAACATTATTGGCATTCAAAAGTCGCTCGGGGCAAAGAATTACTTCATCCTGGCGCAGTTCCTGTTTGAAGCCGTGTTCTTGTGCCTGATCGGTGGGGCGGCCGGTTTGTTCCTGGTGTGGCTGGTTACGCTGATACCGCAGGATGCTCTGAAGATGTTTATGTCGGCCAACCGGATTGCACTGGGCTTGGGCCTGTCGGTGCTGATTGGGGTCATTTCGGGCATTATTCCGGCCGTGGTGGCGGCCATGATGGACCCGGTTATTGCCATCCGCTCGAAGTAGCAACCGCGCTTAAATTGTTACCTTCGGAGGTCTTTTTGGACAAACCGCCAAATAACAATTCGACCATCTATGCTAGGCTAATATTAACAAATTGTTAACTTGGCCGCCCATACTTTTGGTCGCTGTGCCCGTAGGGGCAGAGCGGCCTTTCTTTTGCCCATTCATTTCCCACTTTTTCACTGCCGGTCTGCCGCGCCCGAATCCGTGCGAGCAAGCAACTCCGAAGGCCGACCGGCCCATTCATCAGCGTGGCTATGACCAAACTGAAAAAAACCAGCAAAACCAACCTTCAGGAAGAAGCGCACAACGCAGGTAGCGGCAAGACCATTGTTCAGCCCGACGTCAACGCGAACAAGGCTACCACCATCAGCGACCTGCGCGAGAAGTCTCACGGCGAACGAACCGTTCAGCTGGACGACGAGCAGCGCATCCGCAAGGCGTTCGTCGATAAGGACTGGAACGAGATTAAGATTGCCGACTCCTGGCAGATCTTCAAGGTAATGGCCGAGTTCGTGGAGGGCTTCGAAAAGATGTCCAAAATCGGCCCGTGCGTATCCATTTTCGGTTCGGCCCGCACCAAGCCCGACAATCCTTATTACCAGATGGCCGAAGAAATTGCGGCCAAGCTGGTGCGCCACGGCTACGGTGTAATCACCGGTGGTGGCCCCGGCATCATGGAAGCCGGTAACAAAGGTGCCCGCTCTGAGGGTGGTAAGTCAGTAGGTCTCAACATCGAACTTCCTTTCGAGCAGACGCATAACATCTACATCGACCCGGACAAAGTCATCAACTTCGACTACTTCTTCGTGCGCAAGGTGATGTTCGTGAAGTACGCCCAGGGCTTTATTGGCATGCCCGGCGGCTTCGGCACCTTGGACGAACTGTTCGAAGCTATTACCCTGATTCAGACCCGCAAAATTGGCCGCTTCCCCATCGTGCTGGTGGGCACGGCGTACTGGAACGGGCTGTTTAAGTGGATCGAAGAGGTGATGCTGCACGAAGAGCACAACATCTCGCCCGAGGACATGCAGCTGGTACAGATCGTGGACGACGCGGCCGAAGCCGTGAAAATCATCGACGAGTTCTACAGCAAGTACGTACTCTCGCCGAACTTCTAAGCTGCCGGCCTGCGCAACTGCGCCCCAAAAACAAAACCCCTGGCCTACCGCCAGGGGTTTTGTTTTTGCCAAGAATCAATAAGGGTAAATTAATATATATAATAAGTACTATATTGTAGGGGTTTTTTACCGACAACCCCCAACCGCCACTATTGCTCTTCAACACTTGTTGCACCACTCATGTATGCCCATTACAAAACACGTCTACTTAGTGCCCCGTTGGGGTGGCAATAGCGCCAGCGACTGGTATCCTTGGCTGAAATACCAATTAGAAGCCGTAGCAGCGGAAGACGGCTGCACGTACCAGGTACACCTGCTGGATATGCCCTCTTGGGAATTGCCGGTTATCGAGCAGGCCGTCGACCACTTGGCGCAGGTGCTGCCGCCAGAGCGGCTGCTCCGTGAAGATGTGTACCTGATAGGTCACAGCGTGGGCTGTCTGGCCATTCTGCACTATCTGGCCCGCGTAGCCGAGCAGCAGCCCGCGGCCCGCGTGGGAGGGGTGCTGTGCGTGGCTGGTTGGTTTATGGTGGATAGCCCGTGGCAGGACATCCTGAACTGGATGAACGCGCCCATCGACTACGAAAAAGCTCGGCAGCTTATTCCCGAAGACCAATTGATGGTGCTGCTCTCCGATGACGACCCGTACACCTCCGGCTTTCAGCAAAACGAGCTGCTGTGGGTAGAGCGCCTGCGCGCCCGCGTGACCATCCTGCACAGCCGTCAGCACTTCAGCTCTACTCTGGATTTCGATGTGCGGGACACCGTACGCGACCTGACGGGTGCGTTTGCAATGCCTCTGGCATCCAACAGGTAACGCATTATTGCGTACTTCTCCAGCACTGTCGGCTCGAACAATCGGGCCGCCGGTGTTCTTTTGTGGCTGTGACTCCCGATTTTGATTACCTGCTCGCCGGCGGCGGCGCGGCAGGCCTGAGCCTCGCCTACTACATCAGCCAAGAGCCGCGCCTGCGCCACAAGCGCGTGCTGCTGCTGGAGCCCGCGCGCAAAGACCAGAACGACCGCACGTGGTCGTTTTGGGTAGACGAGCCCACGCCCTACGACGGCATCCTGGCCGGCCAATGGCAGCAACTGGCCTTCCGAAGTCCGCAGTTGGACGTGACATTGCCCCTGGGCCGCTACCGTTACTGCACCCTGCGCGGCCTCGACTTTTATGAGTTTGTGCAGGCCGAGCTGGCCCGGCGCCCGGAGCAGTTTGTTCGGGTGCAGGCCGCCGTGGAGCGGCTCGATGACGATGGAAACAGTGTTACGGCCCACACTGCTGCCGGGGCCTTCACAGCCCACTACGCTTTTGATAGCCGCCCGCCGCAGGTGCAGCGGCTTTCCAGCCGGCGCTACCTATGGCAGCACTTTGTCGGTTGGGAGATTGAGACGGATTTTGACGCTTTCGACGCAGCCACTCCCTTGTTTATGGATTTCCGGGTGCCGCAACAGCATGAATGCCGCTTTGTGTATGTGTTGCCGTTCACGGCCCGCAGGGCGCTGGTGGAGTACACCTTGTTTTCAGCCACGCTTCTAGAACGTGAGGAATACGAGGTGGCGCTGCGCACTTACCTGCACGAGCTGCTGAGCGGCCGGCCCTACCGCATCCGCGAAACCGAAGCCGGTGCCATTCCCATGACCGATCATGTGTTTGCCGCGCAAGCCGGGCCAAATATTGTGCACCTGGGTACCCGGGGTGGTCGGGTAAAAGCCAGTACCGGCTACGCGTTTCGGCGCATGCAGCAGCATGCTGCGCACCTTACCAAGGCCCTGGCCAGCACCGGCGCCCTGCCCCCCAACCTTACCAATGACCAGTGGCAATTTCGCCTTTTCGATACGTTGCTGCTCGATATTATGCAGCGGGAAGGAGAGCGAACAAGTACCATCTTCTCCGAGTTGTTTGCACGCAACCCGGTGGAGCGTATTCTGGATTTTCTGGACGAACGGACGACGTGGACAGAGAACCTGCAAGTTATGAACTCGGTCACGCCTTGGCCATTTCTGCAGTCTATCGTGCACGTACTGCGCGGCCAGCCAGGCAAGCGGAAAGAGAAAGGTGATGCGCTTGGAAACGTGCTGAGACAACCCCAACCGTAAAGCGGGGCGAATCTCAATTCTTGGTTCTTAATTCAAAGCCTAAGCTAGCTTCATCCTCCAGCCATTCGCGGGCGGCGGCTACGCTAGCCTCGCTGATCAGTTCCAGTTCTGGTTCGGGGGCCGAGAGGTTCAGCAGGTAACCGGGCAGCTTGGGCAGCTGATCCAAGTCGTGGGTTATGCAAAGAATGGTTTTTTGCCGTTCCTGCACCCAGCGCTGCAGCAGGCCAAACACGCGCCGGCGGTAATACACATCCAGTTGCTGGGTGGGCTCGTCGAGCAGCCACAGCGCGGCATCCTGCAGCAGGAGCTGCGCCAGCCATACCAGTTGCTGCTCGCCCCCCGATAACAGCGTGAAATTGCGATGCGCGAGATGCGTAGCGCCTACTTGCGCCAGGGCCTCGTCAGCCAAAGCATAATCTTGGGAGTTGTAGCCGGCCAACAACCCGCGCTGCTGCCGGAAGCGGCCCATGACGACTAGTTCCCGCACGTCAATGGGAAAGCTGACGGCGTTGCGCTGCGGCAGATGAGCCAGAACACCTTCGGCGGCGGGGCGGCGTACCTGTCGCAGGTCGTGGCCCTGCAGCTGCACTTGCCCGGAGTAAGGCAGTTGGCCTGTGAGTACCCGGAAAAGGGTGGTTTTACCGGCACCGTTATGGCCCACAATGGCCACGAACGTTCCCGCCGGAACGGACAAAAAAAGGTTGCGGAGCAGAACCCGTTGTTCGTACCCCGCAACCAAATTTTCAATCAGAAGTGCAAAGTCAGGCATGAGAGGTGAGACGCAAATGCGTCGGTTGAGCACGGTCCCCGCTTCTGATGTCCAGCTTTAGCTTCTAGCCTTAGTATTCGTCCTCGTTGAACATAAAGTCTTCTTTGGTCGGATAATCCGGCCATACCTCCTCGATGCTCTCGTAAGGCTGGCCGTCGTCTTCAAGGGCCTGCAGATTCTCAACTACCTCCATCGGGGCGCCCGAGCGGATCGAGTAGTCGATGAGCTCATCCTTGGTGGCAGGCCAGGGAGCATCTTCCAGATACGAGGCGAGTTCAAGGGTCCAGTACATAGTCAGGTTGTGCGTAAAATGAGTGGATAAAGCAGCGGTGGAACGCTAACAAAAATGTTGCCGTCGGGAGGCTGTGCGCCAATGCGTCAGGTCGACAGGCGTTTGGACAACGTAAAAGGCGATGAAATGTTGGGTTATTGCTGGTAGCGCTGCCGCAAGAGCTCAATGAGGTCGTTTTTGGTGCGGATTTTCCGCTCAAACGCCCGGATTTTGCTTTGCAGCATGGTGCGGAAGGCTTCGTTGCCGGGCGAGTCGTTGAGCTTGCCGAGGTTTTCCTCCAGTACCTGCTGTTCCTGCCGGTCGTACTTGATGAATTCGCGCAACGCCGTAACGCGCTGGGTGTACTGCTCCTGCGGGGCAGGCTTGGGCCCTTCCTGCGGCTGGCGCTTGCGGATGTAGTGCTCCAAGGAGCTGAGTTCAAACACCTTGTCGCAGGCGGCGAGAAAATGCTCCCACACCTGATCCGACTCGGGTCCGCGCACCGGGCCCACTTTTTTCCAAGCGGCCTGCAGCTCTTTGGCGCGGGTCACGGCCTCGTGCATGGGGCGCTCCAGCAAGGCTTCAGCCTCGGCTACCAAGGCCCGCTTGCGGCCGAGGTTATCGTCCATGTACTGGTCTTTGGCCTCGCTGCGCTTGGAGCTGATGTGTTCCTTAAGCCGATCAAAGAAGCGGTTGTGGGCAGCGCGGAATCGCGTCCACAGGTCGTTGGCTGTCTTGCGCGGTAGCGAGCCGCCCACTTCCTTCCATTCCTGTTGCAGCTGCTTAAGCTGGGCGGTGGTGCCTTCCCAGTCTTCGGAGTTCTGCAGGGCTTCGGATTTGTGAATGAGTGACTTGTACTTCTCGAAAGCCCGGTTGGTCATGGCCTTTTTATCGGCCTGGAAAGCTTTCTTCCGCACGTAGAAGTCCTCGATGGCGGCCTGGAAGCGCTCCTCCATCTCGTCGGTCAGCTCTTTGCTTACCGGACCAGTTTTGATCCATGCTTGGCGCAGTTCCTTAAGCTTCTCGCCGCCGGCTTGCCAATCAATGGTGTCGCGTAGCGACTCAGCTTCTTCGATGAGGTTCACCTTGGTGGCGAGGTTTTTCTCGCGGTTGCGGGCTACCAGGGTGCGAATGTGCTCTTCGGCATCGGTGAGGCGCTGGTGCAGCATGGTGAAGTCGCCGAGGCCGTCGTAGGAGGCAATCTGCTCCTTTAGGTGCAGGGCCTTCATCAGGAAGGAGCCTTTGTTCTCGGATTCTTCGATGCGTGACAACAGGTCATCGACCTTGCCGCGGAAGCTCTCGAAACGCTGCGCGAAGTACAGCAGGGCGGCGTCTTCGGTGTCTTTTACCTGGCCAACCTGGCGCGCCGGCAGGTCCATGAACGGGCGAAGCCATACTTGGTCGCCCTCGATATAACCAAACTGGCGAGCTTGATTGAGCAGCTGCTCTTGCTGTTCCATACGGATAAGACGTCCTGGAGAGGAGTGTGGTGGTGGGTGGCGGGAAGCGAAAACGCACAAGTTTACGGGTTTCGCAGGGACTTGGCGGTGTAAAAAATACGGTGACTTGAGAAGCGGAAGATGATGGAAACATAAGCCGACGTGCATTTCCACGCTGGAAGAGGGCCTCGGCTGCCGGAAGTTGCATCTAATATGGGATACGAAGCAAGTCTTGAGGGTTCGTGAATCTGTGCCGGGCGCGGTGTAGCTTTGTGAAACGGCGCCAGGTTGCGCTGAGCGAAGCTGGGCGTGGCCACCAACGATGGCCGGCCGGAGCCGCACAACACCGCCTTGGCGCGGCCGCCCCAGCGCCGGGTAGCATCCGGCACTATACCTCTACAATTCCTTTTCTGCATGAGCGACCAGCCCACCATTATTTTCTCCATGGCGGGGGTAAGCAAGGTTTACCCGCCCCAAAAACAGGTTCTCAAAAACATCTACCTCTCGTTTTTCTACGGCGCCAAGATTGGCGTGCTCGGTCTGAACGGCTCGGGTAAATCTTCCTTGCTGAAGGTTATTGCCGGCGTCGACAAGCAGATTCAGGGCGACGTGGTTTGGTCGCCGGGCTACTCGGTGGGCTACCTGGAGCAGGAGCCCCAGCTCGACCCCACCAAAACCGTACTGGAAGTGGTGCAGGAAGGCACCGCCGAAACGGTAGCACTGCTGAAGGAATTCGAGGAAATCAACGAAGCGTTCGGCGGCGAAGACCCCGACTTCGACAAGCTGCTGGAGCGCCAAGGCGTGGTGCAGGAGCGCCTCGATCAGCTCGACGCCTGGAACCTCGACTCGAAGCTGGAGCGCGCCATGGATGCTCTGCGCACGCCCCCAGCCGACGCCATCATCGGCAACCTTTCGGGTGGGGAAAAGCGCCGCGTGGCCCTGTGCCGCCTGCTGCTCCAGGAGCCCGACGTGCTGCTGCTCGACGAACCTACCAACCACTTGGACGCCGAATCGGTGCTGTGGCTGGAGCAGCACTTGCAGCAGTACAAAGGCACCGTAATAGCCGTAACCCACGACCGGTACTTCCTCGACAAC
The DNA here is from genome assembly GCF_058932745.1 of Hymenobacter sp. FMD4. NCBI lineage: Bacteria > Pseudomonadati > Bacteroidota > Cytophagia > Cytophagales > Hymenobacteraceae > Hymenobacter > Hymenobacter sp. FMD4. The sequence continues at coordinate 150,609 of NZ_JBZYWH010000007.1, read as the reverse complement.
GTGGCCGGCTGGATTCTAGAGCTGGACCGCGGCGAAGGCATCCCGTGGAAAGGCAACTACTCTTCGTGGTTGGAGCAAAAGGCCAACCGCCTGGCGCAGGAAGAAAAGACCGAAAGCAAGCGCCAGAAGACGCTGCAGCGCGAGCTGGAATGGGTGCGCATGGCCCCCAAAGCGCGTCAGGCCAAGAGCAAGGCGCGCCTCGCCGGCTACGACAAAATGGTAACGGCCGATGCCCGTGAGAAGGAGCAAAAGCTGGAGTTGTTCATTCCGGATGGCCCGCGCCTGGGCACCCAGGTAATTGAGGCGGAAGGGCTGACCAAGGCTTTCGGCGACAAGCTGCTGTTTGAGAACCTGTCTTTCAACCTGCCGCAGGGCGGTATCGTGGGCATCATCGGCCCGAACGGCGCCGGCAAAACCACGCTGTTCCGCCTCATCACCGGCCAAATGGAGCCCGATGCAGGGACGTTTGTAGTTGGCCCCACCGTGCAAACGGCTTACGTGGATCAGCAGCACGACACGCTGGAGCCCAACAAGTCGGTGTTCGAAACCATCTCGGGTGGCACCGAAACCATGCTGCTGGCCGGCCGGCAGGTGAACTCCCGTGCCTACGTAAGCAACTTCAACTTCCGCGGCGGCGACCAGGAAAAGAAAGTCGGCTCCCTCTCCGGCGGCGAGCGGAACCGGGTGCACTTGGCCACCACGCTCAAGCAGGGCGCCAACCTGCTGCTGCTCGACGAACCAACCAACGACCTCGACGTGAATGCCATCCGGGCGCTGGAAGACGCGCTGGAGAACTTCGCTGGTTGCGCCGTTATCATCAGCCACGACCGGTGGTTCTTAGACCGCCTGGCCACGCATATCCTGGCTTTCGAAGGCGACTCGCAGGTGGTGTGGTTCGAGGGCAACTTCTCGGACTACGAGGAAGCCAAAAAGAAGCGCCTCGGCGACGTGGAGCCCAAGCGCGTGCGGTACCGGAGCTTGAATTAAGCGCCTCAAGTTTTCCTAATACTTCAAACGCAATCAACCCCGGCTACTATGGTGGCCGGGGTTGATTGCGTTTGAAGTAGGTTGTAGCTTCTAACTTAGCTGCCTGTCCCTATTACAAACACAGTGGCTCCATCCGCTCTTTCTTTTTACCAAAACCGCTTTCAGAAGCTGCGTGTCGCCCGCAGCCGCCAGCACGGCGAAGCGCCCTACAAGCCAGCATTACTCCTAGCCGTGCTCGACGGTATAGAGACCGGCCAGATTCTCGACAACCGCATATACATCACCCCGGAACTGCTAGCCGCTTTCCGCAGCCTTTGCCGCGACCTAAGCACCTCGGGCCTGTTTCGAGCCAACGATTTTTTCCTGCCCTTCTACCACCTCACCGGCGACGGGTTCTGGCACCTGCGCACCTTCCCGGGGCTGGAGGTGCTGCTGACGGCCACTCGCTCGGTGCGCAGCTTCCGCAGCCTGCGCGACACCGTGGAGTACGCTACCCTCGATGCCGAGCTGTGGGCGCTGCTGCAGGCACCCGCCGCCCGCGAGGAGCTGCGCCAGGCCCTGCTGCGGCGCTACTTCCCACAAACGCGCTACCGTTACCAGCCCAGCGCTGGCACCGCGGCCGTGCAGGTCATCCGGCAACAGATGCTGGAGGAGCCCGCCCCCGCGTACCGTCGACATCTGGCTGCCACCGACGAGCTGGACGTGGCCGTGCGCAGCGGCGTGTTCAAGCGTGTGGTTCTGGAAGCCTACGACCACACCTGCGCCGTGTCGGGACTGAAGCTGCTGAGTACCCGCGGCGCCGTGGCCCCCTTGCTCGACGCCTGCCACATCATTCCTTGGGCCGTGAGCCAAGACGATACCTTGCCCAATGGTCTGGCCCTCACGCCCACACTGCACCGCGCCTTCGACAGAAAGCTGTTTTGGGTGGACGAGAACTACCGCGTGCGCGTGACCGGGGGCTTCGGCGAGTTGGCCGGCGAGGCTTACGGCGTGCGACAGTTTGAAGGTCAGCAACTGCGCCTGCCGCAACAACGAGCCTGGTGGCCAGGGCAGGAAAATTTCCGAGCGCAACGAGGCAATTCGTTGGCGGAGCATCGGCCTTAAATGGGCAAGGGGGCTGAAAGGATGTGGGGTAATATGCAAAAAGCCCCGGCTGTTTGAGCAGCCGGGGCTTTTTGCAGCATGAGAGGTCTCACCGAGTTAAACTGAGAGCGGTGCTGAAGCCGAGACTGGCAACAAACTGGCCGTTGGAAAAACCTTTGATGTCGCCTTGGTAAAAGGGGAAGAGAGCCGAAACGCGGAGGGAGTTGACGGTAAAGACCAAGCCCGGTTCGACGCCGCTGTACCAATAGCGCCGGGAGCCTAAGGACTGATTCAATATCTCCTTTTCCTCGCGTACGTCGCCGGAGAGGTGGCGTAAGGAGTAGTTGGCCAGCAGCTCCAGTTTTAGGGAGTTGCTTTCATTTTTCGCCGGAATATCGAATACGGTGTACAGGAATCCGAAAGACATGGCCGCGAGACGTACATCGGCCACCCGATCCTGATACCCCCAGCTGATTTGGGTGATGTTGAGGTAGGCGTTGTAGCCGAGGCCTTGCAGAGAAGCGGTTGGGGAGAGTATGTGCGGCCGCCACAACAACGAGCCGGTAAACGACTTGGTAGAACGGGCGTTGCTACCGGGCAGGAGTAGGGATTGGCCAAAGCTGCCTTGGTTGGTGGCACGGCCGCCGCCCGCGGCGTTCGGCTCTATCATGAGCGTATCACCCTGCGAGCCGAGTGAGACGACGAAGTTGCCCTGCCATTCGGGGATGTTCACGGTGTCGGCAACGTCGGTTCCACGCTGCCAATGGCTGATGCGTGTGAAGCTGGCCCCTAATGAGCCCGTTTTGGGAGCGTCGCCTTCTTTGGCAGCAATGGATTTACTGAAGTCACCGTCGGCGAGTAAGGAGGCATTCCAGCGGAATTTGGTTTTTCTGGTGTACAGTTCCGCTTTTTGGGTGCTGCTGCCTGAGGGAAACAAAGCCTTATTAACGTTCTGTGCCGCTTCAACTTTGCGGCCACTTGCGTTTGCTGCTCCGGCTTGCTGCACTTGGCTGCTGTATCCAACGAAACGTTGGGCATCAGCAGTTTGGGCGAAATAAAACAGCAGCACTCCTAGTAGGAGTTGCCAGGAGGTGTATTGTCGTAGGCGTTTTTTCATGTGTGATAAAAGAGAAGAAAAATAGAAAGGGAATGAAATAGGAGCAGTATGGCAGGATGGCCCGGCAGCTACTTTGCAACAGCTACCAGGCCATCCTGCCGAGTTAAGAGCCTGATGTCGTAGCGGAGCCAACGGGGCGCTCTTTGAGGTCTTAAAGTCCTCGCACTGGCGGTAGGTCGGATTGCCGACGCTGGTAGCGGCGCGAAGCTGCCGGTTTCGCCAGCTGGCGAAGGAGGGTGGCGGCGTGGTTGGTTTTGGTGGCTCGACTAGAACCCCGGACAAAGCTGCGCACCTACTAATGGCTTCTCTTCCGTACCAGCACTGAACTTTACGCCGTCACCCACCCCTCCCGCACGGCCTGCACCACCAGTCCCACCAGCGTCTTGGCACCAGCTTTCTGCAGCAGGGCCCGGCGGTGGCTTTCCACAGTGCGCACGCTCAGAAACAGGCGGTCAGCTATTTCCTGATTGCAGCAATCGTCCACTACGAGGCGCAGCACCTCCAGCTCGCGGCGGCTGAAGGGCGTGGGCGGAGCGTGGTGACGGGGCAGAGGCGCTACCGCAGGAGCTAGGGCGCCGCCGGTGTCGCCCCGCAGCCACGGCCCGATGGTGGTCACCACGTCATGCGGGGTGGTGTGGCGCGGTAGCAGCAGATTGAGGCCGCTGCTTAGTAGCTCCTGCCGGATGGCGGCAGGGAGGCGCTGGCTGATAAGGACCAGCACGGGCTGCTGACTGCGGATAGCATGTAGCTGCGCCAAAAGCTGAGGCAGGTTGACGCAGGTACCGTCGAGTACGATCAGCGCATAGGGCTGCTGGCGCAGCAGCGCTGCGAGCTGAAACGAGTCGGCAGTAACGGTGAGGCTTAAATGAGGCCAGGCCTCGTGTAGGGTAGCTAGTAAGCCCTGGCGGTATAGGCTGGGAGGCGCGGCCACAAGGACGGCGCTAGTGGTTGACGACATAGCAGTAGGGGTAGTAATTTGATCATGCGTAAATGGAAAGAGGTGAAACAATAGGTGTAGGTAATAAGCCGCAGGCCGGGTTTGCAGCTAAGGGCGAGTAATTGGCGTGAATATGGGTTTTATATAGTTTGTTATCAATATAATTTTATGGGAATAATAATAAAATGATCTGAAAAGGAGGGAGTTACTGCCGTCACAGCAGTTCGGGGAGCGTTCCGTGCAGCACTGAACTCAGAATTGTTGATCTAAAAACAAACTGATGAGCTTTAAAAGCTGCTAATGGAGGAGCTGGGCTAAACCAAATTGGTAGTGCCACGTAGCCGTAATGCGTGCCTTTCAATATGTGCGTGCCCAAGGCACTACCCTATGCAACCCTGGACTACTCTGGAATATTTACAAATCGTTTATCGAGCCGACTTGGGCGTATTGGTGGGCCGCTGGATGCGCCAAATCAGTACTGATGAGCTTCGGGCTGGCTATTTCGCAATGCTCGACGCGGCTGCTGAGCACCAGTGCCGGATATGGCTGGTAGATGGGCGGCGGCGTACTTGCTCGCACGTCAGCGACTCCCAATGGATGATGGATGAGTATTTCCCACAATTGGCCATGCGGCTCGGAGAGGGCACGTTTCTGGCGTATCTGTTTACGCCCACGCACCTGCTGGAGATTGAAGCCGATAACACGGTGCCGCCTCTAACCTACTTTGAAACTCGGCCTTATCAGGTGCAGCGCTTCATCGAAGAGAATACAGCCATGCGCTGGCTGGCTGAGTGCAAGAGCTTGGTAGTAGCACTATAATGGCAGCGACGTCCAGAGCGGCGTGCAGCAGCTGATTAAGCACTAAGAAGGCTACGGAACAATTGCGGTCGGTGCTCCAAGGCGCGCGGGTGAACCACAAGAATTGCTGCGCAAATCCACGCTTTGGCGCGGATCAGCAGGCTGTATGTCCAAGCTTTCGGGGATAAGCAGCCAAGGGGTAATGTATGAAATATCAGTCCGGCGGTGCTTGCACATGCGCTGCTCGCAGCAGTCACAGCGCCTGGCTTGAGTTACCAACAAGCGCTTCGCCCACTGACTTAGGCCGCCAACGTTCTGCCGCTAGCGGATTTTGCCGGTGTTCGTAGTCTTTTTGATGCGGCCGTCGGATTTGAGGCGCGTACCGGGCAGCAAGCTCAATGAAATATCAAGAGGGGTGCAGTTGGCCAGCGGCAGCTCGACGGTGGAGTAACCCGCGGCACTAATCTGCAACAGGGTATTGCGGGGCAACGCCGTCTTGGTCGTCAGTATGTAGTTGCCTTCCGCGTTGGTGCTATACGCGTTGTTGGTGCCGACGAGCAGAACCGTGGCTCCGCGTAGCGGAGAGTTAAAGGCATCGGTGACTCGGCCGGTGAGAATCAGGCAGTCCAGCACGGCTGGGGTATCGGCTTGCGCAGGTGCAGAGTTGGTGTTGCGACCAACGGCAGTACTGTCCTGAGCACGCCCTTGAGCAAGAGCTGCTAGCGGCGTGAGCAAGAGGCCAAAGCCAAGCAATAAGGTCGGGAACGAAGTCATAGAGTATTGGGGATTCGGCGGGAAGAACGCAGGCAGGCTGTAAGGGGAGCCAGGCAGCCAGGGATTGATTAACAAATAAAAGCGGAGCTTGGTCGATTAGCTGAGCTTGTGTGCAAAAATAAGCATTCTTGTGAATAGAGTGATTTTGCGGCAGAATAACAAATCTTGTTCAGCAGTTGTGTTGTTATATGGTGGATTAAATACAAGTAATCAGTGCTTTATAAATAATATATTGTGTGCGTATGAAATGTTATTGTAGAATTAGTGCAACAACAAAAACAGTGCTTTGCAAAAGGATTTGTGCAATAATTAGAAGGTTTTTTACAGCAGATGAGCTGGTACTAATGAGCGTTACCGCACGCCGCTTACCCGCATGGGGAGAGTGTACACGGCTTCGGAAGCAGTAATAAATAAGGTGCGGCGGTCGGCACCGCCAAAACAGACGTTGGCTGTCCATTCCTCCGGTATGTCGATGTGTTCGATGCGCCGGCCAGCCGCGTTGTACACGGTTACGCCTTTGCCGGTGAGGTACACGTTGCCCTGCTGATCTATGGTCATACCGTCGGAGCCCTGTTCCACAAACAGCTGTCGGTCGTTTAGACGGCCGTCAGTTCCGATGTGGTAGCGGTAGGTTTTATCGGCTTCGATGTCGGCTACATACAGTAGGCGGCCGTCGGGCGTGCCAATGATGCCGTTGGGTTTTTGCAGCTGCGTGTCTACAGCTGTGGGTTGGGCCTGATTGGGTGCCAGGTAGTAAACGTGCTGCCCTTCAATGTCAGGCGTGGTGCGCGTCCAGTAGTCGCGCTGGTAATAAGGGTCGGTAAAATAGATGCCACCGGTCTGGGGATGCACCCACAGGTCGTTGGGGCCGTTCAGGCGGCGGCCCTGCACTTCTTTCAGCAGCACCGTTACCTGGCCCGTGGGACTGATGGACCAGAGCTGGTTGTGCTCGTCGGCGCAGGTGAGTAGGTGGCCTTGCCGGTTAAAGTACATACCATTAGAGCGGCCGGCCGGGGTCAGAAAAACCGACAGCTTGCCATCGGTGCTGTATTTCCAGATCGAGTTATTGGGCTGATCGGTGAAGAACACATTACCGGCCTTATCCACGGCGGGTCCTTCGGTGAACTTGAATTGGCGGGCCAGCAGCTTGGGCTTAACGGGGCCCGCCACCACCGGGCTTGTGCCCTGCACAGCCCGCGCCCGTACCACAGCAAATGCGCCGACTAGTGCTAGCAGTGTGCAACCTAGACCAGTGTAGAGATAAGGGCGGCTGTTCATGAGGCGTCAGTTGGGGTAAATGGTAAAGAGTGTTGTATAGCGAAGAACGAGCGTGAAGCCGATATGGATGCCAGCAGCCGGTACGGGGACAAGCGAAGAATTACCTAAGTAGGGGCAGAAGGGCTGCGCCACAGTGCAGACGTTGTTGCCCAAGAATTCGGTCGATGGACCAACCAGCGTAGCCCATGCCTGCCATGATGCGGTGCTACACGTTGCTTGCACTGGCGCCTGCCGAGAAGCCTGCGAGCTACTACGTGCATCCGCGCAAGCGAAGGCAGGGAACGGGTGCTGGCGGCCGCAACCAAGCCTCGATATTGCCGTTGCTACAAGCTCAACCTCGGTTCTACTTCTAAAAGAATAGGCACTTCAACCCCTCGGCGCGATGTACACACCACGACGTTTTCTACTGGGCTACGGCGCGGCGCTGCTGCTTTCAGCCTCCTGCTCTACCAACCCTGTCACCGGCCAGCGCGAAGTCAGCCTGGTATCGGAAGGGCAGGAGGCGGCCATGGGCAAAGAGGCTGATCCGCAGATCGTGGCGCAGTACGGGCTTTACGACAATGCCGCGCTGCAGCGTTTCGTGCAGGAAAAAGGCAAGCAGATGGCGGCCGTGTCGCACCGGCCCAACCTGGCCTACGAGTTCAAGGTGGTGGATTCGCCGGTCATCAATGCCTTTGCCGTGCCGGGAGGCTACGTGTACCTCACGCGCGGCATCATGGCGCACTTCAATAACGAAGCGCAGTTTGCGGGCGTGCTCGGCCACGAAATCGGCCACGTGACGGCGCGCCACTCAGCTCAGCAGCAAACCAAGGCCACCTTGGCGCAGGTTGGGTTGATCGGGGCCGTCATTGCTTCGCCGCGCTTCGGGCAGTACGCCGAGCAAGCCTCGCAGGGGCTGGGGCTGCTGTTTTTGAAGTTTGGGCGCGACGATGAGCGCGAATCCGACCGGTTGGGCGTGGAGTATTCCACCAAAATCGGTTACGACGCTCGTCACATGGCCGATTTCTTCCAGACGCTCCAGCGCGAGCAGGCGAAAGGTGGTTCGGAGGCCTTGCCCGATTTCCTCTCTACCCACCCCAACCCCGCCGACCGCTACACTACCGTGCAGCAGCTAGCCGCCGAATGGCAGCAGAAAACGCCCGGCAGCACCTACAAAGTAGAGCGCGACAGCTACCTCAAGCTGATAGAGGGCATCGTGTACGGCGAGGACCCCAAGCAAGGCTTCGTCGAAAACAGCACCTTCTACCACCCCGAGCTGAAGTTTCAGTTTCCGATACCTACCGGCTGGCAACACCAGAACTCACCTCAGCAGGTGCAAATGGCGCCCAAAGACGGCAAGGCCCTGATGGTGCTGACGCTGGTGCAGGGCCCGACGCTGGAAGCCGCTGCCCAGCAACTAATGCAGCGCTACCAACTGCAGCCGGTAGAATCGCGCAATACCACCGTCAACGGGCTGCCGGCCCTCGCCATCGTGGCCGACCAGGTAGCCCAGCAGCAGCAAGGCGCACCCCAGCAGCAACAAGCACAAGTGGCCACGCGCACGCTCACCTACCTCATTCGGTACGGCGACAACAACTACGCCTTGCTCGGGGCCAGCACGGCGCAAGACTTTCCCACTTACCAGCCGGCCTTCACCGCCTCCATGCAGGCCTTTCGCCAGCTCACCGACCCCGAAAAGATTAACCGCCAGCCCGAGCGCGTGCGCATCAAAGCGCTGAAGCTGCGCAGCACCTTGAGCCAGGCCCTGCGCACCAATGGCGTGCCGGAAGCGCGGCTAGAGGAAATGGCCATCCTGAACGGCATGCAGCTCAACGAGCAGCTGCCTTCCGGTTCGCTTATCAAGGTGGTGGAGCGGTAGCGCTACTCGGCGTTAGGTATTGACACTTACAGACCGGTCCTGTTGAGCGCAGGCGAAGCGGTAGAGATGCTTCGGCAAGCTCAGCAGGACCGGTCTTTTAGCGCAGAATCTTCCTTTCGCCTACGGCTCGTCGCGGAACCGAAGGGCAGCGTAGCCAACGGATTTCCGTGCTACTGCGTCAGCAACTGATAGCACTGCTGGGCTATTTCCAGCTCCTCGTTGGTAGGCACCACCAGCACTTTCACCCGCGACGCGGCCGTGTTGATTTCGCGTAGCTGTCCACTGCGCTGTTCGTTCCGGCCCGCGTCGAGCTCGATGCCCAAAAACTCCAGGCCCTGGCAGGCCAGTGCCCGCACGCGGCTGTCGTTTTCGCCCACGCCGGCTGTGAACACCAGCGCATCCAGTCCGCCAAGTGCGGCGGCGTACGCCCCGATGTACTTCTTGATGCGGTAGGCGTACAGCTCGTAGGCGAGGCGGGCCCGCTCATCGCCGGCTTCCAGGGCGCGGCCGATGTCGCGCATGTCGCTGTAGCCGGTAAGGCCCAGCATGCCGCTTTGCTTGTTGAGCACGGTGCTCACCTGATCGGCCGAGTAACCCAGCTGATTCAGGAGGTGGAAGATGATGGAGGGGTCCACGTCGCCTGAACGGGTGCCCATCACTAGGCCGCTCAAGGGGCCGAAGCCCATGGTGGTATCCACGGACTGGCCGGCGCGCACGGCGGCCATGCTGCTGCCGTTGCCGAGATGAATGGTGATGAGCCGCGCCTCGGCGTTGCTCAAGTAAGCGGCGGCCTGCGCGGCCACGTACTTGTGGCTGGTGCCGTGAAAGCCGTACACCCGAATGCCTTGCTCGGTGTACAGGCCCTCGGGCAAAGCGTAGCGGAAGGCGTGCTCGGGCAAAGTCTGGTGAAAGGCCGTATCGAATACGGCCACCTGCCGGGCCCGCGGAAAGATCTGCTCGGCTACCCCGATGCCGAGGTAGTTGGCCGGGTTGTGCAGCGGCGCCAGCGAAAACAGCCGCTTGATTTCGTCCTTCACCTCTCGGGTGATGATGGTAGTGGCCGCAAACGTTTCGCCGCCGTGCACCACGCGGTGCCCCACGGCCTCCACTTCGCCTGGGTCCTGAATCACGCCCACCTCAGCGTCGGTGAGCAGCTGTAGCACGGCTTGCAGGCCGGCGCGGTGGTCGGGCAGGTTTTCGGGCATGCGCTCAATTACCTCCGGCTGGCCGCTGGTAAATACTTTATGCGTGATGCGCGGCTGCTCCAGCCCGATGCGCTCCACCAGGCCGCTGCACAACGGCTGCTCGGCGGGCAAGCGGAATAGCTGGTACTTGATGGACGAGGAGCCGGAGTTGACGACGAAGATGTTCATAGGCGGTGAAGTCTCACCCCCCCCTTGGCTCCCTTGCCGTGCTTCATGCGCAACATGCGAGAGAGCCTGGCGGCTTGGGAGTAGTTTGTGAGTTTGGAGGATGAAAGATCGGGTGTAACGTAAATAATTCTGTACGCAGCCTCGCCACCGGGTGGCTGAACTCTGCGTATTTGCTATGTTTCAGCCCTATGCGCGGACTTAACAAAGTAACCCTCATCGGCAACTTGGGCAAAGACCCCGAGGTACAGGTGCTCGACGGCAACGTGGCCGTAGCCAAGTTCTCCCTGGCCACCTCCGAAAGCTTCCGCGATAAAAGCGGCCAGCTCCAGACGTACACCGACTGGCACAGCGTCGTGCTCTGGCGCAGCTTGGCCGAGCTGGCGCAAGCCTACTTGCGCAAGGGTAGCCTGGTGTATGTGGAAGGCAAGCTCAAAACCCGCCACTACGACGACCAAGACGGCACCCGCCGCTACGTCACGGAAATCGTGGGCGAGCATATCATCATGCTCGACAAAAAAACCGGCGAGGCGTCGCCGCTCGCCCTATGAAAGCCGCCGTATCACTGCGGCTGCGCGACTGCCGCCGCGAGTTCTTGGTCTTTTTTCCGTACTCCGATGCCGCCGTCCGCCACGCCCTGCTGGCTGCCGGGGTGCACTACGCCGCTACGGCAAAGGGCTACGTACTGCCGGCTACGCCCGAGGCCGTGGAGCCCCTGCGCCTAGCCTGCCAGCGCCTAGGTGTGCCGCTGCATGCACCGGCCGTGCCCGCTCTGGCCACGGAGCCGCTCCCACCTGCTCCGCACGATGTGCTGCTGGCGCGCTATTGCCAGCATATTGCGTTGAAACGGTACAGCCCGGCCACTCTCAAAAACTACCGCACGGCCTTCCAGCAGTTTATGGCCTACCATGCGCCGCGCTTGCCGCTGGCGCTAAGCCGGCAGGATGTACTCGATTACATGGCCTTGCGCGTGGCGGCTGGCATCTCTGAAACTTACCAGAACCTGCTCATCAACGCCATCAAGTTTTACTACGAGCAAGTGGAGGGACAGCCTCGGCAATACTACGCCGTGCCCCGCCCCAAGCAGCCTCTGACCAACCCGAAAGTGCTGGCTAAAGAAGAGGTACGCGCCCTGCTGGCCGGCACCGACAACCTGAAACACCGGGCCATGCTCATGCTGGCCTACGGCCTGGGCCTGCGCCTGAGCGAGGTGCTGGCCCTGACGCCCGCCGATGTTGACAGCAGGCGAATGGCGCTGTACGTGCGGGGCGGCAAGGGTAAGAAAGACCGTGACTTGCCCCTGCCCGATACTTTACTACATTTATTGCGTGAGCAGTACCGCCTGTTTCGGCCCGTTACGTTTCTGTTTGAGGGGCAGCAGCCGGGCGAGCCGTACAGCGAGCGAAGCCTACAACTGGTAATAAAGCAAGCTGCCGTACGGGCGGGCATCCGCCGCCCCGTTACGCTGCATATGTTGCGCCACTCCTATGCTACGCACCTTCTGGAAGCAGGCACGGATATTCGCGTTATTCAGGATCTGTTGGGTCACGCCAGCATTAAAACCACCGAAATTTACACCCATGTCGCCCAACGCAACCGCCCGGCCTCTCCTCTCGACAGCTTGGGCCTGTGAGGCTCCTGACTTCGGTTATAGTACCACCGGGGAACATATAACCGAAACTCGTCTGCGGACTAAGTAGATATAACCGAAACTAAACCGCTTTTGCCAGTTTCGGCAATAGGAATGTTGTGCGCAACTGTTTCAATCATGCTAAGACTAATTTATTTAATTCTGATTATTGCCTCTGTCCTGTCTTCTTCTGCTCAAGGAGGCTGGAACATAGGCTATATTCCAGTAGACACGCTAAACAAACGTCACATCGGGCGAATAGTGCGGATTGACTTAAAAACTCCACAGATTGATTCAAAACCCTCAACCACTCGACACATTCGTTCTTACGTAGGCAGAAAAGATACAGGGTTCATCAGCATAGACACTGCGTTGGTAACCGTAGCAGAAAGGCGAAAGATATACGTAGACCACGGCAGCTATCATGACCAGTTTCTTGAATCCTTGAATTGTAAGGGATTAACCCTTCGTATTTATGACGTAGAAATATTGGATGTTGACGAACAGTCGATTCTTTTCGGCATTGAAACAGAACAACTAAGGAAAGGCTTACAAACTATTAAGTCATCAAAAGTGGTTCGAATTGAGAAAGCCAAACTTGACGGAGTGTTTTATAAATTGTAGACAGACAAGAAGCCGTGATGCGCACAACATCAGATTTCTGAAACCAAGGCTGACGAACAATAGCCAAACGACATAACTTTATTCATCAAGAGAACAGAAGTGAGGCTGAAGAACAATGAATACCTTGGCTTCAGAAATCTGTTCTCCGTTATGGGTAAGCTTGAAGACAATGACCGTATTTGACAATTTAGTAGGAAAGAAGATTGCAAATATTCAACGACTTGACTCTGACGTTGAATATGAATTTTATTCGCCTTATGCAATAATTTTCACATTTGACAACCAGCTTGAAAAACTCATCATAACAGCTACAAATGACGGTTCCTCTGTTGACGTAAGAATGACAAGTGACGAACAAATAGAAGATGATTACGGACTTGGATTTGGTGAACACACACTTAACGACCTAAAAAAAGACGACGAACTAAGTTCATTTATTGGTGAGAAATTACAGGACATTAGAATAGCTGAATACATTTTGCCAGAAATAAAAGGGTCGGACTTTATTATTAAACAGGGAAAATATGCAGGAGTTGAATTCAAAACAGAAGGACACAAACTTTTATTCCAAAATAATTATGGTGGGTGGTGTGACATTGATAATGATGTAGTTGAACTAACGATTAAAGACAGGTGGAAGTGGAAGTAAGAAAGCCTACCCATAACAGCAGCTTTGGAAAAGCAGGGCTGACGAATATGTTTTCAACTCATTATCTTTATTAAACAACAGCAAGTGAATGAAGCGACAGAACATCAATTCCCTGCCTTCACAAAGCTGTTCTACGTTATAGGCAAATTTAGAATGACCGCAACAGACGACATAAGAGACATTTTTTCAATCCTTCATGACGGAACAATTTCTGCATGGACTGGTGACAAAGACTTGCTGACTTTGACTGTTGATTGTGAGTATTTGGCGGAACGGATAGACAAGTCATTTGACAAGTTTTACCTTGAGCTATTCGACGTTGACAAATTAGAACTTGACCCTTGGACAAATCCTGTTGACCTTCCAGCTATTATTAAGACGGACTTTGCTGACATCTTTAAAGCAGAACTTGAAATTCTTTCTGCCGACATAAAAGATGATGCTGTTGTTGTTACTTGCAACCAACACGACACAGACTTCGACTATTGTGGAGGAAACTTGACAATTTGTTGTCAGACAATAAAAGTTTTTGACCAGAATAAAAACGAATTGACCATTGACCAGCTCGACATTATATGTAAAAACTATTGGGACGAATGGAGCAAGAAATAAAATCTGCCTATAACAGCACATTTGCAATAGGCGGGGGGGGCGTGCTCCGCGGACAGTTATGTGGTAACCGAAAATTTGTGCTTCGAATGAACATTTGTGCTGAAAAGCCCGCCCACCGCAAATCTGCAAAACGTTACCTGCAAGCTACTTGACACTCTACTATGCCAGACGACCCAATTCAAATAGAGATTTACGATAAGAGATAAAAAATGTCTACGACAATATATGTTGATAAAGTTTCTGAGAACATCTTTCGGGCAGCGGAGAATGAACTCTTCAACTGCCGTCTAACATTGGGGACTGAATTTGAGACGCGCATCAATAATGAAGGCAAGCATGAAATTATTAGAATTGTTAAAGACTCCGACTATCTCACAAAACGCTTTTTCTTGACTTCTCAATTCACCCCATCTGAATACGGGCTTTTAGGAGATGAAATAATAAAATGCGGAGGATTTTGGCAGGTAGATTTTGGCGGTATTGCGACAGTCAACTTGCCAAAGAATAGTGAACTGAACTTAGAAGAGATTTTCAAAACCTTCGATTTTTATCCTACATACATTGTTGACGAGTAAACCACCTTACCAATTTGACTTCAACAATCCTTTTTGCAACCGCCTGCAGGTAACATGGGTTTTGCGTCATGTGGGCAGACGAACATGGGCTGAAGATTTGTTTTTCAATTTGGCTTTATATCTTTATCAGGGCTGACTGTTCGCTATTGCCCACACGAACGCAAAGCCCCGAATCGTTAGCGGTCAGCTTAGAGACAGTCATCACTTAAACAATGACATTTTATTACACTGCAAGGGGAGCATACGACAAGGACTATGACGAAGACGGAATGTCTTGGCAGAAATACATTGAATTTAGTAGGTTAAGCCATTTGACAGAACTCGTGTCTCTTGATGGTATGCTAAACGAAGTCTTAGTTGAACCAGACCGTGACAATGCAGATGATTGGAATTACATAGTCACCGATGAAGAATATGAAACGGGATTTTTTACAACACTTGACTATGTGCTGAAAAAAACAAAGCAAGCAGACAGGTTTAATCTTTTAGCCGTTGTTATTGAACCGACAGAAGATTGTAAGAATATAACACTTGATAAATTTGAATTTGTAGGTTACGACTTATTAGATAAGGATTATAGCATTAGTGCTTTAACGAATTGTGGCGGTTTTGACGAAACTTTTTTGCCTTCTGACCTAAATCAGTATGGCTTAATAGACGATTATGAGAAAGCCTTCGACATCAAAAAACGCCTTCTTGAGAATAATCCAGAGGAACATCATGCGGATGCAAATGTTATTGCCGTTTGGCGGCACAAAACGATTGGACGAAGAAAGCCGAACCGCTAACATGGTATTTCTGCAATAGCGGCTGAAGAATAAGTGTTGAGCGATGGTAATTCTATTCAACTTAAATTAATAAATCAAGCTGACGTAACACAGACTTCCGCTACTGACAGCAAGCTGTGTTCCGTTATTCCTGCTGGCTCTGAATAGCCGTAATCACCACCGTATTAAATACATCATCCACGGTGCACCCGCGGCTCAGGTCATTCACCGGCTTGTTTAGCCCCTGCAGCACCGGGCCGATGGCCAGCGCGCCGGTTTCGCGCTGCACGGCTTTGTAGGTGTTGTTGCCGGTGTTCAGGTCGGGGAAGATGAGCACGCTGGCCTGGCCGGCTACTTCCGAGCCGGGCAGCTTCTGCCGGCCCACGATGGGGTCCACGGCGGCGTCGTACTGGATGGGGCCTTCCACGGGCAGATCGGGGCGGCGCTGGCGCACCAGCTCGGTGGCCTGGCGCACTTTCTCTACTTCGGCGCCTTCGCCGGAAGTGCCCGAGGAGTAGGAGAGCATGGCAATGCGCGGCTCCACGCCGAAGGCCCGGGAGCTTTCCGCAGAGGAAATGGCAATTTCGGCCAGCTGCTCGGCCGTGGGGTTGGGGTTTACGGCGCAGTCGCCGAACACGGCTACGCGGTCGGGCAGGCACATGAAGAATACCGACGAGACGAGCGAGATGCCGGGCTTGGTTTTGATGAACTGCAAGGCCGGCCGGATGGTGTGCTGGGTGGTGTGCACCGCCCCGGACACCATGCCGTCGGCGTGGCCCTTGAACACCATCATCGAGCCGAAGTACGACACGTCGCGCATCAAGTCGCGCGCCATGTCCTGGTTGACGCCTTTGGTTTTGCGCAGCTCATAGAAAGTCTGCACATAGTCGTCGTAGAATTCCGCGTGCACCGGATCGATGACGCGCAGGTGCTCGGGCGGCAGCGTAATGCCCAGGCGCTTGGCCGCGGCGGCTACTTCGGCGGGGTTGCCGAGGATGGTGAGGTCCACGATTTCTTGCTGTAAGAGCTGGGCGGCGGCACGCAGAATGCGGTCGTCGTTGCCTTCGGGCAGCACAATGTGGCGGCGCTGGCGCTTGGCCCACTGCATAAGGCGATACTGGAACATGTGCGGCGTGATACCCTCGGGCTTGAACTCGGCCATGCGCTCATCGAGGGCGCGCACATCCACGTGCCGCTCGAAAGTGCGAATAGCCAGCTGCACCTTCTTGGGATTGTCGGGCGAGAGGCGCGACTTCACGGCCGCCAGCCGGGCGCTGGTTTCGAAGGTGCCGGTGCTCACGGCCAGAATGGGCACCACCGTCTGCAGGCCGCGGATCAGGCGCAGAATGGGCTCTTCGGGCTCCCAGCCGGCCGTAAACACCACCCCCGCCACGCGCGGGTAGCTGGCCGAGAGGTTGGCCATGATGGCCCCGATGACGATGTCGCCCCGGTCGCCGGGCGTCACGATGACTACGTTTTCTTTTAGGTAGTTCAGGAAGTTGGGCACCTGCATGGCCCCGGTCACGAAGTTGTCGACCTGGTTGCCGAGCAGTTCTTCACCGAAGAGCAACTTGCCGCCCAGCGCCTCGTGAATCTCGCGCATGGTGGGATTCAGCAGGGCCTTGTCTTCGGGAATGACGGACAGGATAATGCCTTCGGGCAACTGCGCGAGCAACAGTTCGCGTACGTCCTGGGCTTGTTCTGGGCGCACTTTGTTGGCCACGATGCTCAGTACCTGCACTTCCCGCGCCTCGTAGCCGCGCAGGGCTGTGAGTACCGCGCCCACCAGCTGGGCGGTGGTTTTGCCCTCGCCCGATACCACCAAGGCCACGGGCACGCCCAGGTTTTTGGCAATGCTTACGTTCAGATCAAACTCAAACGCGGTGCCCTGACCCACGAAGTCGGTGCCTTCCACCACCACGAAGTCGTGCTGCTCTTCCACCTGCTTGTAGCGCCGGATGATGGTATCAATCATCTCACCCTGCCGGTCCGTTTCGATCAGGCGCATCACCTCCGGGCCAGTGTAGGCGAAGGTGTCGGCGTAGTCGATGGGCAACTGGAAGTAGCGCAGCACCGTGTCGATGTGCACATCGGGCCGGCCGCTGGGTTCTGCGTTGATGATGGGCTTGAAGTAGCCCACGCGCTGCGCTTTGCCCAGCAGCAGGTTTACCAAGCCCAGGGTAACGAGGGATTTGCCGCTGTAAGGCTCGGCCGAGGCGATGAAGATGGTGTTGGTCATGCAGAAACGGAGCAGTTTGGAACGGGCTGGATAGAATAGCGAAACAAAGCAGAAACACGCGGTGGGCCTTGTGCTTACGCAAGGCCGGCCTGTGGGTATAACTACCACCGCGGCCGCAGGGTTAGGAGCGAGGCTGATAAGCAGGAATGACTACCGGCAGCGGCCGCCGCGCATCCCCTTTTCGTGTGATGCGCGGCGGCAGGCAGCCCAGGTAACTTGCGGCCCCGGCGCGGCACTGGTTGGCGCCGCCCCGCACTACCCACTTTTCGCAAGCTCATGACCTTTCGCTTATTCCTCCCAGTGTGCACCGCGCTGCTGGCGCTGGCTTCCTGCTCCGGCAACGCCGGCAACGAATCAGATGCCACTTCGGACGCCTCAACAAACGCTGCTGCCGCCCCTAGCCCTGCATCCCCCGCGCCTAAGGCCGCTGAAGCTGCACCCGCCGAAGCTGCGGCGCCCGTCAACGCCGAGGCGGCTTCGTTTACCCTCAACGGCGGACCGTTCCAAAACCAGCGGGTTACCATCGCGCACCCCACCGACGCGGCCACGCGCCCCGGCGTGGCCATTGGCTACTGGAGCGCCCAGCAGGGCCGCGGTACCGAACTCGATGCCAGCCACGAAAAACCCAACGGCCTGATCCTGCGCGTGCCCGCCGCGCCGGCCGATAAGCCGGGCACTTACCCGCTGGCCGCTGGGGCCGTGATGAAAACCGACGACGCTGGCGCCGCCGACATCAACCTGACCGGTGGTACGGTGACTTTCACGCAGTACGGCTCCCGCTTAGTGGGCACCTTCGAAGGCACCGGCACTTATTTCGACATGCAAAACGGCATGAAGCAGGTGCCCGTCACGGTCGCAGGCGCATTCGACTTGGCGCGCGGCAGCAACCGCTAACGGGTACGCTGCGCGTTTATCAGCCCCGCCCTGGTTGTAGCCGCAACCGGGGCGGGGCTATTGGCGGAAAGGAACGTCGCATAGGTTCGAGAGCGGTAGACCGCGTAAGCCTGTATCTCAGGACGGGTTTTGCATTAAGAAGGCGATTGTCAGCTTATGATGGACGCTACCAGGAGGTGGGGCACGCTTTGCGCCGTGGGCTTGCACCACTGCGTGCTGGATTTTAACGTGACGGCTTGGCAGCCGCTGTAGTGGTGGCAGCATGCTGCTTGATTGCGTCGCCCTCGAAAGGCCTGAACTATTTCCGGTCCATCCGGCCTAATAAAGGCAGGAGCCCGTTACTCGGTGCCACAGCAGACAGTGGAACAGTGCCGGGCTACGCTATCTTCACGCAGTTTCTTTCCCGACCTTTTTTCAGCACTTCATGCGCTTTTCGTTTTCTTCCAGCTGGCGGCAGACCGGCTTTTTAGCCGCGCTGGGCTTGTCGGCTGCATTTTCTCCTGCTTTTGCTATGGCCCAGCCCGCTCCCCCCGCTCTGGAGGCCAACCGCGCCGACCAACCGCCCCTGCTCAGCCCGTGGACCGGCCCTTACGGCGGCGTCCCGGCCTTCGATAAGGTTAAAGTAGCGGACTTCAAGCCCGCGCTGGAAGCGGCCATGGCGGAGAACCTGCGCGAAATTGAAGCCATTGCCAGCAACCCGCAGGCACCCACCTTTGAGAATACCATCGCGGCGCTGGAGCGCAGCGGCCGTACCCTCGACCGCGTACAGACCGTGTACGGGGTGTGGAGCGGTACCCTGAACGATGCGGCGTTTCGGGCCGTGGAAACTGAAATGGCGCCCAAGATGGCGGCCTTCAGCGACCAGATAACGCAGAATTCGGCCTTGTTCAAGCGCATCGAGGCGGTGTACAACGCTCCCGAAACCAAGAAGCTGACGCCCGAGCAGCAGCGCTTGGTGGAGGTACGCTACAAAGGCTTTGTTCGTGCCGGCGCCAAGCTCGACGCCGCGGCCAAAACCCGGCTTTCGCAAATCAACCAAACCCTTGCGGGCCTGTTCACGCGCTTCTCGCAGAACGTGCTGGCCGACGAAGTCAACCTGACGCTGGAGCTCAAAACCGAAGCCGACCTGGGCGGGCTGCCGGCCTCGCTGCGCGAGGCCGCCAAGGCTACCGCCGTGGCCCGCAAAAGCGAGGCTGCGGGCGTGATTGTGAACACCCGCTCCTCGGTAGACCCGTTTCTGACCTATTCCAACCAGCGCGGGCTGCGCGAAAAAGCCTGGCGCATGTTCGTAAGCCGCGGCGACAACGGCGGTGCCAACGACAACAACGCCATCATCACCGAAATTTTGCAGCTGCGCGCCGAGCGGGCCAAGCTGCTGGGCTACGCCACCCACGCCCACCTGCGCCTCGACAATACCATGGCCAAAACGCCCGAAAAGGCCATGGACCTGATGCTGCAGATGTGGAAGCCTGCCGTGGCCCGCGTGAAAGAGGAAGTAGCCGATATGCAGGCTCTGGCCCGCAAGGAAGGTGCCGGCGCCGACTTCAAGATCGAGCCCTGGGACTACCGCTACTATGCCGAAAAGGTGCGCAAGGAGCGCTACGACCTGGACGAAAACGAGGTGAAGCAGTACCTGCAGCTCGATAAGCTGCGCGAAGGCATGTTCTTCGTGGCCGGCGAGCTGTTCAACTTCACCTTCAAGCCGGTGACCGATGTGCCCGTGTACCACCCCGACGTGAAAGTGTGGCAGGTGAACGACAAAACCACGGGTAAGCAGGTGGGGCTGTGGTATTTTGACCCCTACGCCCGCCCGGGCAAGCGCTCTGGCGCCTGGATGAATGCCTACCGCCGGCAGGACCGCCTGGATACCCCGGTGACAACCATCGTCTCCAACAATTCCAACTTCGTGAAAGGCAAGGACGGCGAGCCGACCCTTATTTCCTGGACTGACGCCACCACCTTGTTTCACGAGTTTGGCCACGCCCTGCACGGCTTGTCCTCGAACGTGACCTATCCCTCGCTGTCGGGTACCAGCGTAGTGCGCGACTACGTGGAGTTTCCCTCGCAGGTGCTCGAAAACTGGCTGGCCACACCCGAGGTGCTGAGCAAGTACGCCCTGCACTACCAGACTGGCCAACCGCTGCCGCAGCGGCTGGTGGAGCGCATCAACAAGGCTGCGACCTTTAACGAAGGCTTTGCCACGACGGAGTTTCTGGCCAGCGCCCTGATCGACATGAAGCTGCACCTGGCCGGCGCGCAAACCATCGACCCCGACAAGTTTGAGCGCGAAACCCTGGCCGAACTGGGCATGCCCAAGGAACTGGTGATGCGCCACCGCACCCCGCAGTTCAGCCATGTATTTTCCAGCGACGGGTACTCGGCTGGCTACTACTCCTACCTGTGGTCGGTGGTGCTGGCCGCCGATGCCTACAGCGCCTTCACCGAAGCCGGTGGGCCTTACGATAAGCAGGTAGTCGCGCGCCTGCGCCAGCACGTCTTCACCGTCGGCAACACCATCGACCCGGCTGCCGGCTACCGCGCATTCCGTGGCCGCGACCCCAAAATCGATGCCTTGATGAAGCAGCGCGGCTTTGCGGATGCGGGCGCGGCCAAGAGCAAGCCTGCACCGACTAAAAAGCCCGCCAGCAAAGCCAAGCCCAGCGGCACCTCGAAAGGCAAGTAGTGGGTCTTGAAAAGGACCCACTTGATTCTTATACCTTACAGAAAGCCCTGGCAACGGGGCTTTCTGTTTTTTCAGTTGGTCAGTCCGTGCGCTATGTGTAGAAGGTTTTGGTTCTACCTCCCATAGCTGGAATGTCTTGGCTCTGGCTGCCAGCCTTAAGCCTCGGGCTCTGCACTTGCTGTCATCAGCAGAGAGGTGGATGCGTACTGCCCGGACCGCACCTGCAAGGCCGGCTGAGGAGGCTGGGAAGTTATGTACTTTTAAACACCCCGCTCGCATTGCCCTGCCCAGGCCGTGGTGCAGGTTCGTTTTATTGTTCGCCTATGGCTGCTAAGCGCCACCTCCCGTTTTCCGTGTTCTGGCTTGTGCTGGTTCTATTGTGCAGCCGCTGGCCAATGGCGCACGCGCAGCCGGGGCCGGCCTGGCAATGGTCTGCGAGTCTGAACCCTGCGGGCACGGAAGGTACCATCACTGCGACAGCCATGACGCGCGATGGCGCCGGCAACCTGTACATTACGGGGGCATTTACGGGCTCGGTGCGGCTGGGAAAACACCGGTTGGACGCCGCCACGTGGCGGACGGGAGCGGAAACAGCTTTTGTAGCGAAGCTCTCGGCAGCGGGACAATGGCAGTGGGCGCGGCCACTGGCTCCTGCCGATTCGGTGACTAGCCAGGGAGAAAGTATTGCGGCCGACGCCGCAGGTGGCTTGTATCTGACCGGCTATTACAAGGGCACCATTCGGCTAGGGACATCCCCAGAGCTGCAGCTAGCGGTGCGCCCAGGCCGGGAGCGGCATCACTTTGTGGCTCGCCTCGATACGGCCGGGCGCTGGCAGTGGATTCAGCCGCTGGCGACGCCGGCACCTGCCGCTAGCCGGGTTGTGGCCGATGCGACTGGGGCCGCCTACGTCAACGGCGGGCCTGTGAAGGGCTCCGCAGTGCTACCCCTCGCGAGTAAGCTGGACGCTACCGGTCGCTGGCACTGGACCACGCCCGCCCCTGCTGGCCCCCAGCGTGTGGTCACGGCCCTGGCGGTCAACGCTGCTGGGCGGCTGGTGGTGGCCGGGGCACTGACCTCGCTTGTCTCAGCCCCGCCCACGCCTACCGGCGGGGCTGGAAGCCACAGCCTCACTCGCCAGCAAGTATTCGTCGCCGGCCTGGGGCCGGCAGGCCAGTGGGGCTGGGTGGCCACGGCCCAGTTGATGGGCACGGCCAACGACGCGCTAGCGGCTGCCGGGGCATTGCGGGTGGGACGGAGCGGGGAGGTGTACCTGGCCGGCGAATTTGGGGCGGAACTGCGGTTTGGTCCGGGGCCCCTGCGGCTGTCCACACTGCCGCGCACCCGCTGGGTGTTTGCCGCGAGGCTTTCTCCGCAGGGGCAGTGGCAGTGGGCCGTGCCACTCACCTCGCCAACCGGCGTTTCTAAGTCAAGCGGGCATGATAACCTGTACAGCGGCGGGCTGGACCTGGACGAAGCTGGCAACCTCTGCCTGACTGGTGCTTATTCCCGCGGCGGCCATTTCAGGATGACTACCATAAGCCCAAGTGTGGCCTGGCTAAGCCCACAAGGCCGGCCATTGGCCGCTGGCACGCCCACGTTAGGCTATTACTCCTTTAGAGAGGACTCTGGCAAGGCCTTACTGGGAAGCGCAGCAAGCGGGCCAGCTTACCTACTCACCCAGCAATACGGCGACGAGCGTACGGGCAAACGAACGACGTTCGCGCTTCACCGCGCGGCGCAAGGGCTGCCAAACGCCTGGACTCGGGTAGCGCATGCTGAGGTTGGCCGCGACTCCCAAGTGCAGGCGCTGGCGGTGGATGGCCCAAATGCGCTGGTAGCAGCCGCCGTGATGAGCAAGCCGCTGGACGGCCCGGGGCAGCAGGAGTTGCGCATTGGCTGGCTGGACTCCGCTGGTGGCAGCCGCTGGCAGCGGGCAGGGGTATTTCCCAACGAACTAGCCATCCAAGGCTTGGCTACCGACAGCAGCGGTCGGATTAACGTGCTTGGCATCTACCGTGGCGAGGGCGTGGTGCAGCTAGATAGCAGTCGGGGGAAAATTCAGTTGGTCAACCTGCGGCCCAATTCTTACACGATGCTAGTCTTTGACTATAGTTGGTTTATCGGGCAGCTAGACCGGAAAGGGCATTGGCGGTGGGTTCGGCGGCTGACGGATGCTCCTTCCATTCCTTTCCCCTCGGAGCAGCCGGACGTCGCCTGGAGCGTGAATCAAGAGGGCCGCGCTTGGGTAGTACTTTCAGAGGCCGATTCATTGCCGGATGGAAGGGTAACGGGGCTGCGGCACCTGCTGCTGCAACTGGACCCCGCCGGGCAGATTCGCGCACGCCATCACTTGGCCCGGGGCTCCGTGAGAGTAGGGCACCTCATTCAAGGCCCCGCTGAGGCGCTGTTTCTGAGTGGGCAGTTCACCGACAGCGCCGTGTTTGGGGTCGGCGCGAAGCGCATCGTGCTACGGGCTGCCCAACCAGCGGCTCCCGAAAGCTTCGTGGCCCGGCTCGCGCCGGATGGAGCAGTGACCTGGGCTCGGGCATTGGGTCCGGGCATGGCTGTAACGAGCCTGGCCCCCGGCCCCGCCGGAGGTTTATGGGTAGGAGGCGCTGATACCGGAGACTCGGCCCGTACAGCAGCTCATCCTTTGCCGCTCATGCCTGCCGGCCAAGAGGGCAAATCCGGCTTCGTGGGCTTCGTGGGCGCCGACGGTAGCTGGCTCTGGGCGCAGCGGGTAGGCGTGGGCCAGCCTGGGGAAGTACAGGCTCTGGCCGCCGACCCGGCTGGCCGCCTGCACGTGGCCGGTACTTTTTCCGACAGTCTAATTCTATCCACGCGGTCCAAAGCCCTTCAGCTACGCACATCAGAGCCCGCCGCCGTGTTTGTTGCCCAGGTTTCTTCCACAGGCCAGTGGCTGGCGGCCCGGGCACTGGAGCGTACCAATTACCACTACCCGATAGTGCTGGCGGCCGGAGCAGCCGGGCATACCGATGTAGGCGGCAGCCTGACCGATGCGGTGCTGCGTGGCGCTGCCCCATCGGCCGCCGGTGGTACCGGGTGGCAGGACCCCGACGTGCGCTCCGGTTACATTGCCCGATTCTCGCCATGGCGCCAAGCCCCGCCGCCCCAGCTCCAGCACGTGCAGCCCCGGCGCGGAGCCTCAGGTACGCGGGTTGTCGTGCAAGGCAGCGGGCTAGCCGGCACGTCTACTGTTCTGGTTGGTGGCCGCTCCGCCATGGTTGAGGTCGAATCCGACGAGCAGCTAACCGTTACTATTCCGGCGGCCGTAGGAGGCCGGGTGGATATCAAAGTCGTTACGCCTACGGGGCATAGCACACTGTTGCGCCAGTTCCGGGTGAAGCGCGGGGCAGGCTCTGGCCCGGGTTCGCAGCGGCCCCCTGGACACGCCAGAGTTGCTCAATAGTTGCGTACAGGCGTGGGCAAGGGTACTACTAGCCAGCGTACGGGGTTACTTATTCAGCTTGTCCTAAACGATGTTGGGGCCAGTACCGATTGGGGTTAGTGCCCATGCATGGCGCCACCTTGCTGCGGTTGTTTGGGGTAGTATATAGGATTCACTGTTGGTACAATGGCGCAATTCCAACGCAAGAGAATAGGCGTCAAAAGCGGTGCGGGGTAGGAAGACGGACGATTAAACCATAAATCTGCCTTATGTTTAGCGCTGCGAATGGCAGTTGACGCAGCTTGATAGTGGCTCAGTGCTTCCACTTGAGGGAAAAGGCGGCAAACAACATACACCTTTCAACCACCCCTTTAAATGACTAAAATCAAGGTAACCAACCCTGTCGTGGAGCTGGATGGCGACGAAATGACGCGCATCATCTGGAAATTTATCAAAGACAAGCTCATCACTCCTTACCTGGAGCTGGACATCAAGTACTTCGACTTGGGCATTGAGTACCGCGACGAGACCAATGATCAGGTCACAATCGATGCCGCCAATGCTATCAAGCAGTACGGGGTTGGCATCAAGTGCGCCACTATCACCCCGGACGAGGAGCGCGTAAAGGAGTTCAGCCTCAGGCAGATGTGGAAGTCGCCGAACGGCACTATCCGCAATATTCTCGATGGCACGGTGTTTCGGGAGCCTATCGTAATGCAGAACGTGCCGCGGCTAGTGCCCAACTGGACTGCCCCCATCTGCATCGGCCGTCACGCCTTCGGCGACCAGTACCGAGCCACCGATTTCGTCACCAAAGGCAAGGGCAAACTCACCATCACCTTTACCCCCGAAGACGGGGGCGCAGAGCAGTCCTTCGAGGTGTATAACTTCAAGAGCGACGGTGTGGCCCTGGCTATGTACAACACCGACGAGTCAATCCGCGGCTTTGCCCACGCCTGCTTCAACCAGGCGCTGATGAAAGGCTGGCCGCTGTATTTGTCGACGAAGAACACCATCCTTAAGAAATACGACGGCCGCTTCAAAGACCTTTTCCAGGAAATCTACGAGCAGGATTACCAGGAGAAGTTCCAGGCCGCCGGCATCACCTACGAGCACCGCCTGATCGACGACATGGTGGCCTCAGCCCTGAAGTGGAACGGCAACTTCGTGTGGGCCTGCAAAAACTACGACGGCGACGTGCAAAGCGACACGGTAGCGCAGGGTTTCGGCTCGTTGGGCCTGATGACCTCTACGCTGGTGACGCCGGACGGCACCGTCATGGAGGCGGAGGCCGCTCACGGTACCGTAACCCGTCATTACCGCGACCATCAGAAAGGCAAGCCCACTTCCACAAACCCCATTGCGTCCATCTTCGCCTGGACCCGGGGCCTGGAGTTCCGCGGCAAGCTCGACGGCAACCAGGAACTCATCGACTTTTGCCACGCCCTGGAAGCGGTGTGCATCGAAACCGTGGAAAGCGGCAAGATGACCAAGGACCTCGCGGTTTGCATCCACGGCAATAAAGTAGAGCACGGCCGGGACTACCTCTACACGGAGGAATTCTTAGCTGCTCTGGACGAGAACCTGAAAATTAAACTCGGGCAATAGCCTGAGCCGCTAGAACAGCTAAGCCCATCCGGACCCCGGATGGGCTTACTTTTTTATAGCTGCCGCGAAGCCTGGCCCTTTGTGCAGCTTCTATCGTGCGCTTCGAGCGACGCGACGACACCTACCTCGTCTTTACCACATTTGCCGCCAGCACCTTCCCAATCTGCAAAAAGCTGAAATAGGGTAGGTAAGCCTTCATAACCACCAAACTCAACTACCGCCCCGCGTGCTTACGTAGGCAAACTCATGCCACACTTCGTCGCCATGAGATACTTGCTGCTGCTGTGTTGTTGGGCGCTGACTCTCGGCGCTGCGGCCCAACCCTCACCGCGCCAGTTGTACCCCAGCCTATTTGAGGCCGTGCAGCTGGGCCGGGTGTTTGCCGACAGCAAAACCTTTGTGGATGCGCGGCCCAAGGCGCGGCCTGCTGACATCGAGCGGGCGTACCAGCAACAGAAAAACCGCCCGGGCTTTGACTTGAGGCACTTTGTGTTGACTTACTTCGAGCTGCCACCCGAAGTGGGCGCCGGCTACCAAGCCAACGTGGCACGCGGTATCCGGCACCACCTCGATACCCTCTGGACAGTGCTGCAACGCCAGCCGCAGGACTCAGTAGGGCCGTACGCGTCGCTGATTCCGTTGCCCAAGCCCTACATTGTGCCGGGGGGGCGCTTCCGCGAAATCTATTATTGGGACTCGTACTTCACCATGCTCGGCCTGCGCGAAGCTCGCCAAACGGCCCTCATGCGGAGCATGGTCGACAACTTTGCTTCGCTGATAACGCGCTACGGCTTCGTGCCCAACGGCAACCGCACTTACTACCTTACCCGCTCGCAGCCGCCCTTCTTTGCCCTCATGGTGGAGCTCTTAGCTCAGGCCGAGGGCGACTCAGTGCTGCGGCGCTACCAGCCCGCCCTGCTGCGCGAGTACCAGTACTGGATGGCCGGCGCCGATTCCTTGGCAATGGGGCAGGCAACCCGCCGCGTGGTGCGCCTGCCCGGCGGCGAAGTGCTCAACCGCTACTGGGACAGCAGCGACTACGCCCGCGAGGAATCCTACGCCGAAGATGTAGCCACGGCGCAGCAAAGCACGCAGCCCAAGCCGCAGTTTTACCGCAATATGCGCGCCGCCGCGGCCTCGGGCTGGGATTTCAGCACCCGTTGGTTTGGGGAAGCGGGCACGCTGGCTTCCATCCGCACCACTGAGCTGGTGCCCGTGGACCTGAACTGCCTGCTCTATAGCCTGGAGCAAACTCTGGCGCGCAGTTACCAGCAGCAAGGCCAAACCGCCCAGACGCGCCACTACCGGCAACGGGCCGCTGCGCGCCGCCAAGCTATTCTGCGCTACTGCTGGAACGAGCGGGTAGCTTGGTTTGTCGATTACGACCTAATGCGGCAGCAGCCTGCATCGCGCCGCACCCTGGCCGGGGTATTTCCCTTGTTCGTGCAAATAGCTTCGGCCAGGCAGGCGCGGCAAGTGGCCGGGGGCCTGCGTCGCGATTTTCTAAAAACCGGGGGCCTGCTCACCACGGCCAACCACAGCGGCGAGCAGTGGGACGCACCCAACGGCTGGGCGCCGCTGCAGTACGTGGCCATTCAAGGTTTGGAGCACTACCGCCAGCGTAAGCTGGCGCGCACCATTGCCATGCGCTGGGTAACGCTGAACTTAAACGTGTTTCGGCAAACCGGCAAGCTGCTGGAGAAATACAACGTGGAAGACGCCACGGTGCAGGCTGGGGGCGGCGAGTACCCCACGCAGGACGGTTTCGGCTGGACCAACGGCGTGCTGCTGACGCTGATGAATCGGTACAAGCTAGAATGAGGCAAAGAGTGGCAATTCGCATTCCTACAGGGTTTGTTGCTTGAGAAGCCGCTGTGCCCGCCATACGCCTTTTCATAAAAAGAAAGCCCCAACTGTTGTTGCAGCCGGGGCTTTCTTTTTACCAACGGTAAGAACTACATATTCCTCGTCCAAGCCTGGCGCAGCGCCAGTTGCTGGGGCGTGGCGTTGGGGTCGATAGCAAAATCAAACCGCTTGATTTCGTCTTTCTCCTGCATGCGGCAGCGCACTTTGGTTTCCTTGCCGCCGCGCTGCAGCGTGAGTTCGGCGTCGGAGCCGGGCTTGGCGCTTTGCATCTGGGCGAAGAGGGCCTTCATGGTTTCGGGCTTCACGGCGGTACCGTTGAAGGCCAGTAGCTGGTCGCCGGGCTGTACGCCGCAGGTGCGCAGCACGGGGCTTACCTCGTCAAACTGCACGCCACTGCCCTGGGCCTTGTAGGTATTGGTGCCGAGCGAGGCCAGCTTGCGGCCACTGGGGCGGGCTGGGGCGTAGCTGATGCCTACTTTGCTGAAGTATTCCTGCAACGGCAGCGGCTCGGCGTTTTTCACGTAGCGCTGGAAAAAGTCGCCGATTTCGGGGTACGTCAGCTTCGTGAAATCATCAAAAAAGGTTTTTTCGCTGAAGGGCTTGTCGGGGCCGTACTGCTTGGTCAGCTCCAGCAGCACTTCGCGCAGACCGCGCTTGCCGCCCGAGAGTTCGAGTAGGCGCAGATCCAGCAGCGTGGCGGTGAGGGCGCCGCGCTGGTAGATGTTGCCGTACTGGCGCTGGCCTTCGTCGGAGAAGGAATTCAGGCCGAGGCGGCTTAGCGTGTAGGTAGTGTCGGTGTACAGACGGTCGTAGACCACCTTGTTGTGCAGCGTGTTCAGGTAATCATCGAGGGTGGTAAGACCGCCGCGCAACTGCATGGTATGAGCGGCCCACTCCGTCACGCCTTCGTACAGCCAGAGGTGCTCCGAGCCGGTGGGCTGCACGAAGTTGAACTGCTGGATGATTTCAGAGTGGATGTTGAGCGGTGTCACGATGTGGAAAAACTCGTGCGCGGCCATGTCCACGATGGGCTGCGCCGTTTCGGGCGTGAGCGGCTTTTCCTTCAGCGTGTACTCGGAGCTGTAGGAGTGCTCCCAGGCGCCCTGATCCTGGTCTTCGAAATGGTAGAGGAAAGCGTAGCGCTTCACCGGCAGTTGCACCAGAAAAGACTGCGCCGCACCCAGCATCTTCTGCATGTAGCCCAGCAGCGGCTCGGCCTGCACCTGATCGGTTTTGGAATAGCAGTACAAGGCCACTTCCGCGTCGCCGAGCTTGGTGGTGGCTTCGGTGAGGCGGCCCAGCAGAATGGGCGAATCCACGGCGTGGTCGTAGCTCTTGGCGCGGTAGTAGCCTTGGGCGTCGGGTACGAGGGCGGTGCCTGCTTTCCAATCGGCGGGGTAGTTCAGCTTAATGCGCATGGGCCGGTCCTGCATGCCCTGCGGGTAGCCGAACAGGGTTTGGCCGTTGAGCAGGGCGTGGTCGGCTTCCAGCGACGAGCCGCACATGCGGTAAATCCGGTGCTGCTGCACCGGCGTATCCCAAGTTTCGGCGATGGTGTAGCGGATTTCGCGGGTTTTCTCCGGCTTGCTGAGTTGCCACTGGTTGGTCGAAATCTGTTTCGCCTCCAAGGGCCGCCCTTTGGCATCGAAAGCCTCGAAATTCTTTACGAAGCGGCCCATGTCCATCACCTGGTACGTGCCCGGCGCCGTGGAGGCAAATTGGTACACGCCCTGATCCTTCTTGAGCTTAGGCAGCTGCAGCCGCACCCGAAACTCGTCGGAGGACACCGCCGGGTTCATGTCGACGGTGTAAGTAAGCTCTTGCTGGGCCAAGGCCGGGGTAGCGGCGGCAAGGAGCAGCGTCGCCAGTACGGCTGGGTATAACGGTGCGCGCATAAGATTCAGGGCTGAGTAGGTCTAACGGATGCAAAACGAGCAGGCAATGTTGCTTACCGGTACCCTTGAATTTGCTGCGACTAGCGGAGAATAGCACTGATAAGTCAACAAGACAAACCTGGGATAAGGCTTGTTGAATTTGTAGTATGTCTATACACGGATAGAGGGTGGCAAATCATGTGTTTTTATAAAGTACAATAAACAAGCTTGGCTAGGTGACTTGGTAAACGGACGAGGTTAATAGTTTAGCAATGTTGTTTAATCGATAAAATAGATAAAACTAAGTTGAAAATGCGTTAAAAATATGAATTATCTAAGAAACGCGTAGGATGCGCTATTGTGGGTGTCAGGACGCTGTCGGTTATTTCGAATGCAAAAAAATCGTCTCCTGTCTAACTAACTACCAAAGCTCCTTTATGAAAACAATTTGTACTTTGTTGATTCTTGCCAAGTCGTTGACGCGCAATTGCGGGATGGGTTTACTGCTGGCTGGCTGTGCTGCAAGCTTTGCCGCTCAGGCCCAAACAGCGCCTGCCTTTCCGCGCAACGAAACGTTCAAAGGCAGCTCGGCCTCCAACTTCAGCTTTGGTGGCTCGGCCCGGCTGACCGGAACCGGTGGTGCCGGCAACGACGCCGTGGGCCAGGGGTACTTGCGCCTGACCGACGCCGTAAACGACCAGGCCGGTTATGCCATTGATAACATCGGCTTCCCGGCCGGCGCTGGCTTCACCATCTCGTTTGAGTTCTTCTCCTACGGCAAAACCACCCCCGACGGCGCCGACGGTTTCAGCGTATTCCTGGTCGATGCCAACCAGCCCAGCTCGGGCTTCCGCATTGGGGCCTCCGGCGGCTCGTTGGGTTACGCGCAGAAGACCATCAACCCCATTGCGCCCGGGGTAAGCCGTGGCTACATCGGTATCGGCATCGATGAGTTTGGCAACTATTCCAACGGGCAAGAGGGTCGCTCAGGCGGCAGCAGCACGCTCGACGCCGCTGGCCGGGTGCCCAACGGTATTGCCATTCGGGGCGCCGGCAACGGTTCAGCTTCTACCGATTATCCTTACCTCACCGGCACCCGCCCCGGCGACCTGGGCTTTGCACTGGACGTACCCACGGCCCGCGCCCAAGCCGGTTCAGCCGATTACCGCCGGGCTTTCATCGACGTGGTGCCCACCACGGCGGGTTCCCAAACCACTTACCGCATCACCGTCCGGATTCAGCACGGCAACGCCATTCGCACGACCGTCGAGAACTTTGTGGTGCCCGCGCCGCCCACCAACCTGCGCCTCGGCTTTGCGGGTTCCACGGGCGGCAGCACCAACGTGCACGAAATCCGGAACCTGAACCTGGTGCAGGTGCCCTTCGCCGGCGACGACGTAGCCACCACGCCCTACAACCAGGCCGTGACCGTAAACGTGCTCAGCAACGACCAGGCCCCGGGCAGCTCCATCAACCCCGCCTCCGTCGACCTCGACCCCAACACGCCCGGCCGTCAAACCTCGTTAGCCGTGGCGGGGCAGGGTACTTTTTCGGTAAACAACGCCGGCGTGGTGACCTTTACGCCCTCAGGCACCTTTGCCGGCACGGCAGTGGCACCGTACACGATTCAGTCGATTCTGGGCGGCAGCTACACTTCCAGCCCAGCCAACATCAGCGTGACGGTGCAGGGCGCCGACCTGGCGGTAGCCGTGAGCGGCCCGGCATCGGCCAATAACAATGCGCAAATCACTTACAACGTCACCACCACCAACCGGACCGGTGGCCGGACTGCCTTGAATGTGACGCCGCGCCTGCGCTTGCCCGCCGGCCTGCCTCCTGGCAACGTAACCACCCCCAACGGTACCTACGACCGCAACACGGGCTGGGTAACCTATGACCGCATCAACTCCCTGGCCAGTGGCGGCGCTCCGGTCACCAATACCGTCAGCTTCCGCACCAGTTCCAGTGGTGCCATTACGGCCGAAGCCACGGCAGCCTCGGCCAGCGTGCCCGATCCGGACGATTCCAACAACACGGCGCAAATCACTACGGCCATTGGCGCGCCGTTGCCGGTGGAGCTGACGCGCTTTGAGGCGCGCGCCCAGCAAACCGATGCGGTGCTAAACTGGAGTACGGCCCAGGAGCTCAACAACGACCGGTTCGAAATCGAGCGCTCCGCCGATGGCCGCGAGTACCGCCGGGTAGGCACCGTGCCCGGGCGCGGTACTTCCGCCTCGGCTGCCGATTACCGCTTCCGCGACGCCGATGTAGCCCGCCTGAACATCCCAGTGCTGTACTACCGCCTGCGACAGGTAGATGCCGACGGCACCAGTATCAACTCTGAGGTGCGCGCTGTATCGTTTGGCAAAGCGACCAACGCCGAATTGAGCATCTTCCCGAGCCCATCTGCGGGCGAGGCTACTCTCGATCTGACGGCCCTGCCTGCGGGTGAGTACCAGGTGCGCGTGTTGGATATTGCAGGCCGCTTACTGAAGGTACGCACGCTGGCTGGAGGGGAGCAGCACGCCATGGAGGCTGAAAAGTTGCAGCCCGGCTCTTACCTCGTGCAGGTACGTGGCCTCAACACGAACGTGACCCTACCGCTGGTGCGCTACTAGCCCCTGCGGCCTGTTTAGCGGCTCTGCTGCTAGTTGCTTAACAAGAAAGGGCCCCGGTTACGCAAGTTACCGGGGCCCTTTTTATTGAGTCAGCCAGAAAGATTAGCGTTGAATTACCACGCTGCGGTGCAGCACGCGGTCGGGCAGTAGCAGGCGCAGGGCGTACACGCCGCTGGGCAGATGACGAACCGACGTGCTCAACTCAGTGCCGGTGGTTGCTGTACCCGCTGGGCCAAACTCCAGCACGGCGCGGCCCTGGGCATCGTAAAGCTGCGCCCGCATTGTGCTGGCGTCCAGGCCGCGCAGGCGTACGGTGAGTTGGTCGGTAGCTGGGTTGGGGTATACTTCTGCGGCCACCTCCACGGCGGGCAGCGTCAGCGTCACCACGTTCGATTCGTGACTGATGCCGTCGATATCGACTTGCCGCAGGCGGTAGTAAACCGTGCGGGCGGCGTAGCGGGCCAGATTGCGGTCAAGTAGCTGGTACTCGTGCCGGCGCGTGCTGGTTCCCTGACCGGCCACCCGACCCAGCGGCCGGAACGTTAGTCCGTCGAGGCTGCTTTCCACTTCGAAATAGGCGTTGTTGCGCTCCTGAGCCGTGGCCCAGCGCAGCAGCCCATCCTCACCCGAGCGCTCAGCCGTGAAGCGTACCAGCTCGACCGGCAGCGGTGACGTGCCGAAAGTGCCAATGACCGTCTGGCTAAACGAGGTGACCGAAAATGTAACAGTGCCTGCGGCGGCGCTAGCGGCCGTTGCCGAA
Source organism: Hymenobacter sp. FMD4 (assembly GCF_058932745.1). Taxonomy (NCBI): domain Bacteria; kingdom Pseudomonadati; phylum Bacteroidota; class Cytophagia; order Cytophagales; family Hymenobacteraceae; genus Hymenobacter; species Hymenobacter sp. FMD4. The sequence continues at coordinate 117,598 of NZ_JBZYWH010000007.1, read as the reverse complement.
ATCGGGGCTTCAAAGGCGGCGTCGCTGTTGCTGCCGCGCTTAAGCAGCTTCAGGTTGCTGGGCGTAGCGGCATCGGCGGTGCTGATGTCGTTGAAACCAAGGGTGTAGGTAACGTTGGCCGTACCGAAGTTGCCAGGGCCGTACTTGTTGATAATCCAGTAAGCCGGTGTGTAGAAGTGCTGCAGGCCAGCCGCGACCGGCTGAGTGCCCATGGGCGTGCCTTCAAGGCGGGCCACCACTACGTCGAATGCTCCACCCGCAACACCACTAAAGCTCATGGTGGTGTTGGTGCCAGCGAAATTGTGCGTGGTGTTGCCAGTCACCGTTTGCAGGCTGCTGGTGCCGAAACCTACCGGGGCTGTGCTGCTGGCGCGCATGGCGCCGGCGCCTGTCAGCTCGCCTTGCGTGCCGCTAACATCAGTGGTGGTGCTGCCGCTGTCGTTAAACTGCAGGTAGGACACCAAGCCATCCTCCACGCCGCTCCGCACCAAGTGGCGCAGCTGCCGAATCTCGGCGGTGCTCAGGGCGCGGTTCCACATGCTCACCTCGTCGATGTCGCCGGGGAAGAAGCCGTTGCCGCTGGTCGTCATCGAGCCGATGTAGCTTACTGGCGTGTTTGCCGGTACGTTGGTCGTGTTCAGCGACGATACTACTTCGCCGTTGAGGTATAGCGTGAGGGTGCTGCCGTTGAAGGTAGCCACCACATGACTCCAGACCCCGCCGGTAAGCGTGTTGGGATTGGTGTTGGTACTGCGCACGGCGCTACCCGTTCCGAAGCCCGCTTCCAGGCGGCCATTGCCGGTGATGCTGATGTAGGGCGCAGCAGAGTTGCCGGTTCCATTGCCGAGGACCCCGTGCGTAGTGCTGCTACCGGTGATGTTGGGCTTGATCCAGACCTCCTGGGTGTACGGGCCGTTCAGCACCGGGGCCGGGGTGGCTGCATCGGCGCTCAAGTTTACGTAGCCAGCAGTGGTGTTGCCTGTCAGGCGTAGGGCCTGGCCCGGTATGCGGCTGGTACCTACAATGCGGCGGTTGCCGGCTGGGTTGGTGGTGCTCGGAACGTAATCAGTGCCGCTGAGGCGCAGGCTGGTCACGGTAGCGTCGAGCAGGCGGCCGGGCTGGGCGTTGGTGGCTACGTCGTAGGCCAGCCAGAAGTAGTTCACGCCGCTGGTAAGTGGCTGGCTGCCCGTGACGGTGAAAGCACCGTTCGGGCTGAGCACAGCGCTGCCGAAGGCCGTGGTAGTAACAAAAGCATCGTTCGAGCCGGTGTAGTACACGCGGGCAGCCGCCAAATCAGCGGCAGGGTTGGTGCTGCCGTTGGTGGTCAGGGCCAACGACTGGGCTATCAGCGGCTGATCCGTGCCCCCACCAATGGTAACGGCGAGGCGCAAAATAGCCTGATTGGTGCTACCGGGCAGCAGGCGCTGCGTGTTGGGCTGATCGGCCGTGCTGCCGGTGTACGTGGCTGGGTTGCTGATGGTGAACGTGTTGGTATTGCTATCGGCACTGGTGTTGCCAGCCGCATCGGTGGCGCGGGCGCGTACCGTGTGCGACCCCAGCGCCAACGGCGTGGGTTGCGTGAGCGACCAGTTGCCGCTGGCATTAGCCGTGGTGGTACCCACGCTGCCGCCATCCACAATTACTGTTACCGTTGCGGTGGCTTGGGCCGTGCCGTTGAAAGTAGGGGTTGTATTAGAAGTGCTGCTGCCGTTGGCAGGCGTGAGCACCACCGGCGCGGCAGGCGGCGTCGTGTCGACGGTAAACGTATTGGTGTTGCTGTTGGCACTTACCGTTTGGCCGCTAAGCTGAGCCGTGGCGCGCACCGTGTGCGAACCTTCGGCCAGCGGCGTGGGTTGCGTAAGCGACCAGCTGCCGCTGGCGCTGGCCGTGGTGGTACCTACGCTGGAGCCGTCTACAATTACCGTTACGGTGCTGCTGGCCGGGGCTGTGCCCGCGTATGTGGGGCGGTTATTGTTGATGAGGCCGCCGTTGGCGGGCGTGGTCACCACCGGAGCAGGTGTTACCGGTGGGTTGTAAGTGATGCTGAAGGTGGTGGCGGCCGTGTTACCGTTGCCAGCCGCGTCGGTGGCCACGTTAGCTGCAATATTCACCGTCACGATACCAGCCGCGGCCGGCGTCACCACAAACGCATACGAAGCGCCGCTGCCGCTGAAGCCGGAAAGCGTGCCGTTGCTGATGGCCACATCTGCCGCCGTAAAGCCCGTTACGGCTTCCGAAAACGTCACCGCAAACGGAATGGGCGAGGAGCCGGTAGTGCTGCCCGAGGCACCCGCCGACGAGCTGATGCTTGCTGTCGGGGCCGTGGTGTCGATAGTCCAGGTGTAGCTCGCGGGCGTGGCGTCCACGTTTCCGGCGTTATCCACTGCGCGTACTTGGAAGGTGTGCGAGCCATTGGCCAAGCCGGTATAGGCAAATGGACTGCCGACGGTAACGAAGCTGCCGCCGTCCAGGCTGCCTTCGAAGCGGGCAATACCGCTGCCGGTATCGGTGCCCGTGAAGGTGAAGGTTGCCGTGGTGCTGTTGCTAGGGTTGGTCGGGTTAGCGGTAATGATGGTATTGGGTGGTGTAAGGTCCACCGCGAACGTGTTGGTGTTGCTGCTGGCGCTGGTGCTGCCGTTTACTGCGGCCGTAGCGCGCACAGTATGGCTGCCTTCGCTCAGGGCTGTGGGTTGCGTGAAGGTCCAAGTGCCACCGCCCGTGGCAGTGGTGGTACCCACGTTGGCTCCATCCACGAATACCGTCACGGTGCTGCCGGCCTGCGCCGTACCGCTGTAAGTAGGCGTGGCGTTGTTCGTCACGGCGTTGTTGGCAGGGGCCGTCACTACCGGCGCGTTGGGCAGGGTCGTGAAGGTCTGGACGGCGCCGTAACTGGTGCCCACGCTATTGATGGCGTAGGCCCGCACGGTGTACGTGGTACCAGCCGCCAATCCAGTCACCGCCTGCGAGAAAGTGCCTGTGCCGGCACCAATCTGCACCTTGGTGTTGCTGGTGGTGGGCGTGCCCGTGCCGCTCACGTACACCACGCCGCGCTCGGTCACTGCGGCACCGCCGTCGTTGGTTACATTGCCGCCCAGGGTGGCACCGCTTGTGGTGAGGCTAGCAGGGACGGCCGTAGTTACCGTGGGTGCCACGATGGGCGTGCCGGTTACCTGAATCAGGTCCAGCGCAAATTCCTCGTTGCCATTGGTGCCCTCCGCTTCCAGCCGGAAATCGACCACCTGCCCGGCCAGGGCGGCCGGTAAGGTAAAATCAAAGTTGGTGAGCAAGCTATTTAGCACCGTGCCCGCGGCGGGGCTGCTGGGCACGGCGGCATTGGCCTCCAGGCGCAGCGCCGTCTGAACCTGGTCTGAGCTCTGGTCGATGCTGCGGAAGGAGGCAAACGTCACCCAGCTGCCGCTACCAATACGGTACGCCAGCCGCAGAAAGGAGCTTCGGTACCAAGTGCTGCTGGCTCCAAGCCGCACTTGAAAGTGTAGGTTTGTGTAGTTGGTTGCGTCGATTTGCCGCGTCTGAAGCAGGGCAGTTTTGGGTACGTTGGGGCTGGACGAATTACTGACGCCCACGCCGTAGATATAGAAGCCGTTGCTGATGTTGGTAAAAGTAGCCGTGCCCGGAAAGCCGGGGTACGGCGTCACATTGGTGCGCCGAAAGGTAGTGTTGTTGGCGGCCGTGAAATCGTTGAATAGGTAGCGCGTCCCGTCGCCGTTGGTGGAAAAGTCTTCGGTGTAGGGCGGGGGCGCCGCCGCATCGAGGCCCGTGCTGATCGTAATATTGCGGGTAACGGCGCTGCTGGGTGCACCAGCGGGGTCAGTGACCGAAAACGAAATGGTGCGTGTCAGCGGGGAAGCGTCTGCGGCGTCGGTGTTCTGATAACGCACCTTGCGCAGGGCGTTTTGCCACTGCGCCAGCGTAGCTGAAGAACCCGTCGAGGTCAGTGTCAGCGTGCCCGTGCCAGTATCGAAAGTGCTAGCTGCGATGTTGCCGGTGGTGCCGTCTGCTACGAAGGAAAGCACATCTTCCGAGGCATCGTAATTGGTTTGTATCCGCACGGTGGCGCTGCTCAGGGTTCCATGGTCGGTGTCGGCCACGGTTACCGTATTGGTGATAATCGTGGCGGGGCTGCCTTCCACGTAGTTAAGGCTCGTGCTTTCGATACCAGCCAGCACGGGCGCCGCATTGCCGCCGCTGGTTCCCCGCACGACGATGTTGTCAAATGCTACTTCCTCGCTGGCCCCGCTCTGGTCGATAAGCACCCGCACTTCCAACGAATTGCCGCTGCCCGCAATGTCGAATGTAAAGGGGCGCATGGTCGATGATGCGGGTGGGTTGGCAGCCGATATATCATCGGACGAAGCACCGTCCATGTGCAGGTCGCGGCGCAGGTAGCCCACGGTGCCCCCGGTGCCGGAGTTGTCGCCTACCAGTTGCCCAGCTGTTAGCCAGGTGGCCGACCCATTTATCCGGTACTGAATTCTGACGTAGTCGTCGGCTTCCCAGCGCGTTAAATTAGCTGCAGTGTTGCCGGGAAAGTTTTGCGGGTCGGCCAGTGACACGGTTACCTGCAGGTTGGAAAAGCCCGCAATCGGAAACGAGTTCAATGCCACAGCGAGGGCTGGATCGGAGGTGGCCTTTACGTTTTCAGAGGCCCAGTAATAGCTGCCGCTGATGCCACTGATGCCGCTGCTGCCCGAGCCAAACGTGGAGAGGGGGTTGGCATTGGTGCGGTAGAAATAGCGGGTGGTGGAAACAGCAGGTACACTGCCAGCGGTGTAGTTTACCGTTTCGCCGTTTTCAAAGGATTGACTGGCCAGGGTAGTTTGCGCCTGCGCCGCCACGGGGCTAAACAAAAGCAGTAATAACAGTAGTAGTCTGGATTTCATAAGTGTTGCAAAAAGAAGTGAGTTGCCGGTGACCTTGTAAGCAGGCCAGCACCAGTCAGAAGTAAGGCCAAGCCATCAGGCCGGCACCGGAGTGGGCGGGGCAGTTTGGGCAAGGCCATGGATTTGGGCCAGGGGCAGTGCGCCCAGCACTTCGCCGGTCTGCAAGCCCAGGCCAGCTAGCTGTGGGCCGGTGAAATAGCCTTCGTCAAGGGCCACCATATCCAGCTGCAGCACCTGCCCAGCGCCGCAGGCCACCAGCAGCGGCTGCCCGGGCGATGCCAGTACCACGGTGCCCGGCGCGGCGGCTACGGTTTCGGGGCGGGGCGTTACGCCCAGCAGGCGCAGGGGCTGCCCGCGCAGGGTGGCCAGCGCGCCGCGGTTCCAGGGGTTGGCGGCCCGCACCAGGCGGTAAATGGCCTCGGCCAGTTCGTGCCAGTCCACGCACACATCGGCGAGGGCGGGGCGGGGCCAGTAGCGGGCTTGAGACGGGTCCTGGGGGGTAGGAGTCAGCTCGGGGGCGTCGCCGCGCAGCCAGCGTAGCAACTGCCGCCCCACGCCCACGGCCTGCAAGGCCAGCTGGGCCCGGTGCAGCCCGAAGGTATCGTGCGGCCCGATGGGTACGGGCTGGGCCACCAGCACCGGTCCGGTATCGAAGTCGGCTTCCATGCGGTGCGCCGTCACGGCGCCGGCCGTTTCGCCGTTGCGGATCTGCCAGAACGTGGGCTCCGGTCCGCGGTAGTCAGGCAGCGCCGCGAAGTGAAAGTTGATAAAGCCCTGCGGCGGCAGCGCCAGCACCGCCGCTGGAATGCGCCATGGAAAGGTCAGCACCAGCACAGCCGTTGGCCTCAGTTCCTGCAGCCAAGCTGAAAGATCAGATGACAGGTGAGCCCGCGTGAGCTGCCGCGGCGCGGCGCCGGCTTGGGCAAGCAGCTCCTGCAGCTGCGCGGCCTCTTCGCTACCCGTAACGGGCGTGGCCACGCCGGCTACCACCCCCTGAGCGGCCAAGTCCTGCAGCAGCGGCAGGCCCAGACGACTACTAATAATGACGGCTAAACGCATAAATCAATTAAAATCGACGGTGAGGTAAGTAGCGCCGACCGCCAGCCGAGGGCCAGACTGGCTCCTGTCGACTGGCGGGTACTGGGGCGCAAAGCGGCTTAACCGCGCGAGGGGAAGATGCCCTGCAGCGCAATGACGTAGTTCAGAGCCATCAGCGGCGGCAGGTTGGTGTGAGGTGCACCGCCCCCGGCGGAGGTCGTCTGGCCCTGCGCTGAGTTGGCGGCCATGGCGGTGTTTTTCGGACCGGAGGTGTACTGGTTCAGCGAGCCGGTAGCCGGCAGCTGCCCGTTGGGGTTGGTTTCTTCCTGATCGGCGCTGTAGTGCAGCGTGCCAGTAAAGCTGTGGTTATGAGCCGGAATCTGGTTGGCCTGCAAGCTCACTTGATCCACGCCGCCGGTTTGGCCCAGCGAGTAGGCGCTGAGGCCGGGCGCCTGGCCCGAGCTGACGGGCACCCGCGCCCGCAGATCGGGCAGATTAAACGTAGTGACACCGTCGCCGCCGTAGGTAGTGCCCAGTAGGGAAAACAGAGCCTGGTTCTGAGCAATGGGTAGAGTTTGGCCGTTGCAGAAAGCCCAGCCTTTGGGGGCGTATGGAAAGGCAATGGCGCGCAGTTCGCCGAGGTATGGTTCGTCCATGGTAAATCGGAAAGAAAGCGTGAGGAAAAACTAAGGGCCTAGTTCTGCGGCGGAAAAATGCCTTCGGTGCAAATGATGTGGTTCAGAGCCAGCACCGGGGGCATGTTGGAGTGCGGCTGACTGCCACCGGCGATTTGCATAGTGGTTTGCACGGCCGCCGGCGACAGGTGCGCGTCCGGTGTGGGCGTCGGAGAATAATCCGAGGCCGAGCCAACGCCGGGGTAGGCATTGGTCGGATCGTTTGTGGGAGTACCGCCGGTGCTGGCCGCCAGCGTGGCCTGGGCCATGTGCTGGTGCGGGGCCAGCTGCATAGTGGACAGGGTCACGCTTTCGGAGCCTGCCGTTTCTCCCAGGGTATAGCTGGAAGACCCACGGGCGCCGGCGCCCGCTACCACGCGGCTCTGCAGGCTGGGCACGGCAAACGTGGTTTGTCCATCGCCGCCGTACGTAGTACCAATCACGGTAAACAGAGCTTCATTGCCCGCAATGCTGAGCAGTTGGCCGTCGCACCGGGCCCAGCCCACGGGAACGAAGGTGAAACCTACGGTGCGAATTTCGCCGATGTAGGGAGTAGACATAAAGGAGGTAGATTAAGCGAGGATGATAAGAGAAAAGCCGGGCGGCTATTGACGCTGCGGATACACGCCTTCCAGGGCAATGGCGTAGTTCAGCGTCAGGAAAGGCATGCGGTTCTCGTGGGGCTCGTTGCCACCGCTGGTTTGGGTGGTGCCGCTTAGGATATCGGGCGCCATGGTAGAGCCGGCCACCGGCGTGCTGCCGTACTGCTCGGAGCCCGTGGAAGCGAAATAGGCGTTGCTGGGGCTGTTGAAGGAGGCGTTGCCGGTGCTCACCGGGATGGCCGGGGCAAAACCGTGGTTGTGCGCAGGCATCTCATTTGCTTGCAGCGTCACTGTTTCGGTGCCTGTCATTTGGCCTGGCGTGTAAGAGCTCAGCCCGGGCCCCTGCCCAATGCCGATGGGGGTGCGGCCGCGCAGATCCGGCAGACCAAAGGTGACTTTGCCGTCGCCGCCATACACTGTGCCCAGCAGCGAATAGAGGGCCGGGTTCTGCGCAATAGACATAATTTGCCCGTTGCAAAACGCCCAACCTTTTGGCGCGAAGTTGAGGGCCATCAGGCGGATTTCTCCTACAAAAGGATCCATGTTTAGGAGTTGGGAAATGGAAAAGAATGGAATAAAAAGCCCAAGTCAGCAGGCAAAGCAGTGCCTGCTGATGAGCAAAAAGCTCTCAGTAGGGTAAGTAAGCAATAGGGTGTAAGTAGGGTAAGGGGGCAGGATGCCGCTACCAAAAGGGCTGAACGGCGGCTCGAATATAGGGAATCAGTAAACTTTTATATTGAAAAATTCATGTTGGCTTGGTTTATTCTCAATTAGGGAAAATCAGTGAGGAATGGATAGGCAAGGAAAAGTGCTGGGCTTAACGCTGACAGTAGCTAGTAGCACGATGCATGTAGAAAAAGCCGTTGCCAACTTCACAACGAGCCATCAGCTCCATTCACGCCAATGGAAAAAAACAACTGCACCACGGGAAAGCATGGTGCGGTAAAAATATTGAATCAGGTATAAATATCATATCTAAATATTGTATTTAATATATTTATAATGTTTTGTTTCCCTTCTTGTGCCACAGAAGCCTAAAGCCAATTGATCATCAACAGGTAGTGCAAGAATTCAAAACTCATTGCTATTAACGGCTTTCCGCCTACGCAAACGCCCCGGCTGCTCGAGGCAACCGGGGCGTTTGCGTAGGCGGAAAGTCTACGGAGCTTAAGCCTTAGCGTAGGGGAACATCTTCGAGCACTTACGCATGATGGCGTTGATGATGGTGCTGGTATCCGAGCCGAGGCCGCGCGACAGGGCTTTGTCGTACTTCCACAGTAGCTCGCCGGTGGCGCCGTCGTTGATGCTGATGCTGGTGCGGCCCGAGTTGGTGGGGCCCGACATGCCCACGAGCACCGTCATGGCCACAGCTGCGCCGTCCGACATGGGCTTGTCGGTCATGAACGTGCCCGAGATGATGCCGTCTACGCCGAGCACTTTGGCTAGCTCTTCCGAGGTTTTCTCGCTGATATTCTCCGGCGTGATGCCTGCCTTGGCCAGCAGGGTATTGGTCTTATTTACATCCTGAAAGGTTACCGTGAAGTGGTCCGACGACTGGTGCTTCAGGAAGTACGAGTGCAGGGCGCTCTGAATGGTTTTGCCCTCCTGCAGCTCCTGCTGGTGGACTTGCTCGGCCGTTACGCCTTTGGGCAGCTTCTTGGCAGTCATCGTGACGGCGAAGGGCAGCACGGCCAGCTGCTTGTGCCCGGCCGTAAGCGTTTTGAACTGCGGGCTCTGGTAAATCTCACGCGACTGGGCGTATGCACCACTGGTGCTGAGGGAGCCGGCGAGCAGCAGGGCGGCCAGCAGAAAACGAAGCTGTTTCATAGCGAAGGTGGTATTGAGAGTGGGTTACAGCAGCGAAGTTATCGGTCCCTGGCCCCTAGGCGCAATCACATGATTTGTACCGGGGTGCTTGCGGCTGGCGGTGGCAGCATATTGTCTATCAGTCTCTTCAAGCTATTGTCCCGTCACCTTCCACAGGTAAAATGGTAGTAGAACTGCTGCTGGCTCACGCGCCGGGTAGTTCCGCAAAAAAGCCCTGCCGGCTGCTGCAGGAGCGGCCGACAGGGCTTTGGCGCGAGGGCGCATCCCCTTTTTATGTGAGTGGCCACGCACAGGCCACCGGCGCTATTCCAGCGCCCGGCCCTGAAACAGCAGGTAACCGATGTGCCCGAACACGCCCCAGCGCTTGGCCGGGTCGTCGTAGTGAATGACGTGCACGGCCAGCGGGCCCACGGGCGTTTGGTACACCAAGCCGGTGCTGGCCGTCAGGCGCGGGCGGTCCAGGGTGAAGCGGCCGTCGCGTTCGGCTGTTTGGTCGGCGCGCTGGCGCAGCGACTGGTGCCGGACGTGCGCGTAAGCTTCGGTACGCCATTCCAGTTTGCCTACCAGGCCCTGGTTGAAGCGCAGGCCGGCGGCCACGTAGCGTGCCGAGCGGTAATTCTCCAGAAAAATGGTGCGCGAATCGGGCAGAGGCGAGAAGATGGGCGCCACCGCCACCGAGGAGCGGTAGTTGTAGAAGCGGGGTTGCCCGCTCACCATCACTTCGCCGAAGTAGCCCCAACTCTGCTTGTCGTTTTTCATCGGGAAAAACTGCTCTGTGAAGACCCGCACCTGCGGCCAGCGCACAAAACGTTCCTGCTCTTCCTGCACCAGCGCCGTAGTGCCGGGCGTAAACTGTTCGCGGCCATATACGCCCCGGATGGTGAATACGGCTCGTCTGCCGGCGGTGGCGTACTGTTTGCGGTTCAGGGAGTTGCGGGCAAACTGAGCGGCGGCCGTGTAGCCGGTGAAGTCAGTTTCGTCGAGGCGGTCGGTGCTGCTGAGCTGGTTGACGTTGGAGTACTCGTCTTGGCGCGTAAACCAGGCTCCTTCTAGCAGCACACGGCTACGATAATTGGGACTGACGCCCATCTGAATGCCGGCTTTCAGGTCCTGCTGCCGAATCTGGGTACTGAGCACGTCGCGTCCCAGCAAGCCCCCGGTTTTCTGGTAGTTCCACTGATTGTACACGATGGTGGGCTCCACGTAGTAGGAGTAGCGCGCCGGCACATTGATGCGGAACGAGGCCCGGGCAGCGTTGTAAAAGCGCCCAATATTGACGCTGGCTGAGGCTTGATATAGAAAAGTGCGCAGGAAGCGGTGCTCCAGCCCAAAGTAAAAGTTGTCGATGGGCCTGGATGACAACACGAAGCCGACCTCCCCGGAGAGGTTGTTGTTCTGGCGCGCATCAAGCTGCAAAATGTAGCCCTGCGAGGCCTGGTCGTAACGAATGCGCGGGTACACATTGCGGAAAAAGTCGTCGGCAGCCAGCCGGTAGTAGCCTTCCTCGATGTCGTCGATGGTGTAGGTGCTGCCTTCGCGCCGGAAAAAGCGCCGCACAAAGGCTGCCTGCCGGTCGGTGAGGCCCTGCACCGTCACGCGCGAAAAGCGGGGATGCGGGGCCCGCTGCTGAAACTGCTGCCGCCGTTGCGCGAGGTCCAGCGTATCTACGCGGCGCGAAATGCGGCGCTGCATTTGGGAAAGCTTGGCGGTAGCTGCTTTCTCGCCAATATCAATCAGCTCGCGCACCCGCGCAAAGTCGGTGGCCCCAAAACCTTCCAGATCGGGTTGAATAAACACGCCGTTCGGGCCCACGGCCAGGGTATCGGCGGCATTGGCTCCTAAAAACACGATGGAGCCGAGCAGCAACTCATCGTCCTTCTCAAACGGGTACTTCTTGTAAGCCACGTCGCCCACGTTCACCCCGATTATGATATCGGGCTTGAACTCCGACCGCATCACGTCGGTGGGAAAGTTGTTGAAGATGCCGCCGTCGAAGAGGTAGCGCCCATCGGGGTTGCGGATGGGCCGAAACACCAGCGGTACGGCCATGGAATTGCGCACGGCATCGGAAATGGAGCCGTCGCGCTGCACTACTTGCTTACGCGTAAACACCTCGGCCGCAAGGCAGCGGAAGGGCACAAATAACTTGTTGAAATCGTAGCCGGCAATGGTGCCCGCCGGGGCCAGCATCTTGGCCAGCACAAAATTGAGGTTGACGTCGTTGATCAGGTTGGGGGTCACCCGCGTCCGAAACGATGAATCAATAGCCAGGCCCACGCGCAGGGCCGAGGGGTTGGGGTCGGCCGTGATGTAATTGAAAGTACGGTCGGCAGACTGCTTGCCCGAAACCCAGTACTGAAATTCGGGCTGAATGATGATCTGTTCGATTTCGCGCGGCGAGTAGCCGGCTGAGTACAGCGCCCCCACCACCGAGCCCATGCTCGTGCCCACGATGTAATCGATGGGAATGCCATTTTGCTCCAGCACTTTCAGCACACCCACGTGGGCCAAGCCTTTGGCGCCGCCGCCGCTGAGCACCAAGCCCACTTTCTGCGCCTGGGCCGGCAGGCAGGTGCTCAACCATAAAAACAAGAAACCTGCGAAGAGGCGGAAAAATTGAGTCATAAACGAAAAGGAGAGGGCAGGGCAACGAGCTACCTACGCACCTCGTCAGGGCGAGTTGCGCGCCCCCGGTTGCCGGATCTTACCCTGAGCGCAAAGGGCTTAGCAATTGGTTTTGGCGCGCATTCTGATTAATCTGCGGCCATATTTTTTCCTGCGTCTCTTATCCGTCAGTATGAAACACGTGTACCTCGGGCTACTCGCGCTATTGTTGGGCTTCGCGGCCCCAGCCCAGGCCTTCAACTATCATCCTTTTCACCCTGGTTTGCTGTATCAGCTTTCCGAAGCCGGCACTCCCGGCGACACCACGCATACGCTGCGTATGAGCTTCGCTATGGGGCCGCAGTGGCCCGATTCTACTTACCGCCTCAGTGGCCGCGTGGTATCGGTAGCGACGCGGCCGGCCAGCAGCTGCTACGCCACCCAGGTGCAGCGCCCCGATGGCCTGTTCGGAGCCCTGGTCATCGTGCGGCACTTCGCCACCATGCGCGCCGAGTACGAGCTGCGCGCCGCCAACGGCCGCTCCTTCCTTATCAAGCCCCGCGCGGCCCTGAACCAGCCCTGGGCGGCCACCACCTCCGGCATTACGGCCCGCGTGACGGCCCGCGGCACTACTACTATCTTCGGCCAGCCCGATTCGGTGGTCACCATCACTTTGTCGGACGGTCAGGTAATGCGCATTGGCAAGCGCTACGGTTGGATTGAGGGCCCTGCTTTGGGAGCTTATCTAAATGGGCAGCGTCCGCGCGTGCTCACCACTACCGCGCTGCAGATTGAGCGTATGGTGCTGGGCCTGCCGTCCGTGGGCAACCTAGCCATGCACGACTTCCAGCCCGGCGACGTGTTTCTGCGCTACGGCAAGCAGGAAGCTTCGCTCGGCGGCAGCATCTGCTCCGAAAGCTGGACCCGCGACAGCGTGCTCACGCGCACTCCCAATGCTGCCGGCGACACCATCCGTTACACCATAATGCACCGCACCCTGACGCGCAACTACGGCTCGCCCTCGGCGCCGGCGCCGTTCTGCAACAATACGCCCGGCACAGTGCTGGGCCCGGGCAGTGTTGTCACTTGGGTAATATCGGCCTACGATGAAAGCCAGTTGGGCCGCGTAACGCACACCGTGCCGGCCAGCCCAGGCCAACCGTGGCGCCCCCTGACGCTGGCCGGCGTGCGCACCACCAACTACTTCGGTCGCAAGCTGCAGCGCGTCGTGAGGCGGCAGGTGTGCCAGAATGCGGCCGCTGCGGATAGCTTGCTGCTGAGCAACATCGTGGATAACGGCAGTACCGTGCAGTACGCCGCGGGTCTGGGCCAGGTAAGCTCCAGTACTTCCGGCGTGTACTTCGATCAGTCCACTTCTCTGATCGGCTACCGCAAAGTAAACCTGCCCACCAGCACCGGGGTGGAGCAGTGGGGCACGCTGCGCACCTTCGCCAATATTCTGAAAGCCGCTGAGTACCGGCCAGCCGCCACCACTTCCGTTTTTCCTAATCCATTCAGCTCGGAGCTAACGGTGCGTTTCGCGGCGCAGCGGCCGCAGTCCGTGACGCTGCAGCTGCACAATGCGCTGGGCCAAGTGGTGCATGCCACCAGTCGCGCGGCGGCAGCCGGCGAGCAGCAGCTGGCGTTGCAGCTGCCGCAGCTAAAAGCCGGCGTGTACACCCTGCACTTGCAGCTCGACGGCCGTACTGAGGTGCTACGAGTTTTACGCGCTGAATAATCGGCTCAAAGTATTAAAGCAACGTGCCCCGGTGTCGAGCCGGGGCACGTTGCGTTTCAGGGAAGATTAGCGGAGGCATTTCCGGCTTTCGGAGCTTACCACTTTCGGAATATCACGTACACCGCCGCCACCAGCAGCCCAAAGCCTACCAAGTGGTTCCAGCCGAGCTTATCGGACTTGAACACGTACACGGCGCACAGCGTGAACACCGTCAGCGACACCACTTCCTGAATTACCTTAAGCTGAAACAGGTTGAACGGGCCGCCGTTGCCCGCGAAGCCAATGCGGTTGGCCGGTACCTGGAACACGTATTCGAAGAAAGCCAGTCCCCAACTCAGCAGCACCACGCCAAACAAGCCGGCCCGCGCAAACCACGGCAGCTGGCGGAAGTACAGGTGCCCATACCAAGCGAAGGTCATGAACAGGTTGGAAACAGTGAGCAGAGCAATGGTAAGGAAGCCTTTCATCAAGCAGTAAGTTGAGCTGCAGCATCGGGAAAGCGACAAAGTTCGGCGGCAGCAGAAGTAAGGGGGCAAACTTGAAGCTTGTTGGGAGAATCTACCTATGCGAACGTCCCTTCACCAACTAAGAGCGTAGGCGAAAAAGGGTAGCGAAGAACCTTAAAGGCCGTTTGATAAGGGGGCGTTAAGCAAGAACAAGACAGTCTGAGCCAGCCCTGTAATTGTTAGCAGAGGTCTAAGCAAACATGGCCGCTAACTGACGCATGAACTTCACTACTCAAGCTGCCAGCTGTGGGAAGCTAACGGCTGCTTGCCTGTGCACACCCCAACCGAAATCAGTACACGTAACTCAAAGCGAAGCTGAGCTGATTCAGGTCGATTGAAAACGTGCGTCCGGTATTCGGAAATCCGTAGGTCTGCTCGTAGCGGAGCCCTGCTCCGAGGTGGTGATGGCCAAAGCGCAGCAACAGGCCCGTTTCGGCCTGGTAGCCCCGGCCAATTCCACCGTAGTAAAGTTCGTAGGCTTGAGGTTGCGGTATGCCCGAACCGGAACCGGTATAGCTATTCTGCCAATACATGCGGCCGCGTACGATGTGGCTTACGTGGCCACCCACCTGCACGTACGGGCGCCACCTGGCGTCGGCGGGCCGCATGATGTACCGCACGGCCAAAGGCAGCTTTAGCAGGCTGCCTTTGGTTTGGAAACTCATCGTCTGCATGTAATCGGTGCGGGGCACCGGCTGGCTGACGGTATGATCGGAACGGAGGCTACTGAGCGCAAGCCCAAGGGTTAAGCCCAGGTGCCTGTTGAACGGTATGTAAGTGTAGGCGCCCGCCATGGCACCAAGCGGCCCGGCAACGGCCTTTCGCTGGATGGTATAAGGGTAATAAAACTGCATCTGAGTTACCCCAGCCTGCACCGCCCAGCGCACCGGATTTGGCTCTGACTTGGCTACGGCAGCTTGTACCGTGGCTTCAGGATACACGCAGCGGTTGTAGTTCATTACGTACCGGCGCAGGTCGGCACCCGAATACACATACTGGCCCGCGTAAGCCACTTGGGTGTTCACCGTCGGGCAGTCGGCGAAGGACGTTTGTAGGACCTGCGCGAACTGTTCCCGTTTCAGGGGCATGGGCGTGCGGCCAGGTTTGTCGAGGTAATATGTCGCCGGCAGTTGGCCCGTGCGGTCGGCATATAGGCTCGCCGGGCCGGCCACCAGCACCTGCAATAAGGCCAGCACGTTGTCTTGGCCCTTTGGCACGAGGCAGCGGCGGTACTGCAGGCCATTGGCGTCGCCGGCCGCCTGCAACTCCTGCAAGCCGTACACTTTTACCGGCTCCGCTCCCTGACGGAAGTAGATTTGGGGCTTGGCGCGACCCGCACGATGCAGGTCCACTTTGCCGCGCAGGGTGTCGGCAGGGGCCGTAGCCAGCACTACATAGCCAGGCTTGAAATTGGCTTGTTGGCTGAAAGCAGCTGGGGCGGCCGCCAGTAAAGCAAAGGCGCAGCCAAAGCCGCTGCGCAACGCAAGCGAGAAAACCGGAAATACCATGTGGTTGATAGTGCTAATAATCGTTTGATAGCCTTTATGAGTCGGAGTGGCTCTGCTTCGACGCTGTTAGCAAACGTCTGGCTTGTTACCGGCCCCGCCGTTTAGCCAAGTTCCGCCAGCTCAAAAGCCTTCGAAGTTGAAAAGCACTGTTAAAGAGAAGTCCTAGTCCACGTGACCATG
This sequence comes from Hymenobacter sp. FMD4, assembly GCF_058932745.1. Taxonomy (NCBI): domain Bacteria; kingdom Pseudomonadati; phylum Bacteroidota; class Cytophagia; order Cytophagales; family Hymenobacteraceae; genus Hymenobacter; species Hymenobacter sp. FMD4. The sequence goes on along the minus strand of NZ_JBZYWH010000007.1, from coordinate 102,020 downwards.
CGTTTCGGTGGCGGGAGCCGCCTGCTCTTCCTTCGCCTGCAGGGCTAGCTGACGCTTTTGCTCTTCCGTGAAAGTGGGCAGGTTCTTCAGATCGGGCTGACCAGCATCTACCCAGCAGGTGTACCAGAAGGCCCCCACCAGGCGCACCGCCAGGCGCATCTGCCGCTCCACCTGCCCGCTTAGGCGCTGGTGGTATTCGCGGCTGAACTCCTGCGAGTACACCCGGTTGGTGCGCCCGCCGCGTTCCTCGAAGCCGTATTTCTGATCAGGAGGCATTCTCTGGGTTACTTCCCGCTCAAAGCGCAGCACCGAATCCACAGCGGCGTTGGAGCGCGTCACGGTGGCCCAGATAACGTCCGTCGGCTTGGCCAAGTAAGGGGCCGGACCGGTAAAGAAGTCGTAGTTGGAGGCCAGCAGCTCGGGCAGGCGCGATTCCCACAGACCGTGAATGCCGCGCTGGCCGGTTAGCTGTCCGTTGTAGTTGCGGGTTGTGTGCAGCGGCACGCAGGCATCAGCAATGTAGTGGCCCAGATCGGCCGAGAGGTTGATGATGCGCTCGGTGTTTCGCTCCCGAAACGCGGCCGTGAGCTGGCCTTTCATGCGGATGACGTGCCACGGCACAATGCCGTGCCGCTGCAGGGAATCTTCGCCGTAGCGGGCCACGGCATCGGCGTAGGCGCGGGGCAGTTTGTAAGCGGCGCTGTCGCCGTACACGTCCAGGTCGATGAAGTGGCGCGGAGCCTCCCCCGGTACCACGTTGCGGCGCGAGTCGGGCCTTGTGGACTGCACCGTGAGGTACTCGATGCGGCCCTTGTAGAACCCAATCATCTCGGGCGGCAAGGTGAACACCGCCAGCCGGTTGATGCTGCGGTGCCCGAAGAAGCCCCAGGCGCGGGTGTCGGGCCGCATGGGCGTCAGCCACAGCAGCAAAGCCAGAAAAGCAGCAGAAACGGGACGACGAAGCATACGCGGCGGGCCGGGCGTAATTGCCCACCCAAAGAAAGCAAAAAACGCCCGGTGCAGCCGGGCGTTTTCGCAAGAATATCAGTAGGAAAGCCCTCGTGATTTAGCGGCCACGCTGGCCGGCAAAGCGCATGCGGTAATCGGCTTTGGCGTCGCCTTTGGCAATGCGCAGCAGCTTGCTTTTGATGAGCTGCTTTTTGAACGACGAAATCTTATCGGTAAACAGCACGCCTTCGAGGTGGTCATACTCGTGCTGAATCACGCGGGCCGTCAGGCCCGTGAAGCCTTCCTCGTGTACCTGCCGGTTTTCGTCTTCGTAACGGATGATGATGTCGGGCTGGCGGAATACCCGCTCGCGCACACCTGGAATGCTCAGGCAGCCTTCCTCAAAAGGCCACTCCTCGCCGCTTTCCTTGATCATGACGGGATTGATGAAGGCGCGCTTTACGCCGGTTTCGGCCGGGGCGTCATCGTCCTCGTCGTCGTCCACCATTGGCTCGGAATCGATTACAAACAACCGCACGCTCTTGCCTATCTGCGGGGCGGCAAGGCCTACACCGTGGGCGTAGTACATGGTGTCGTACATATCGGCGATGAGCTTTTGCAGCTCCTCAGCCGGGAAATCAGCCGGGATGTCCTTGGCGCGGGCTTTCAGCACCGGGTCACCGTAGGCCACAATGGGGTAAATCATAACGGACGCGAGTCGAGAAAAGATTGCAGAATGATGGTGGCGCTGATGCGGTCGACCAAGGCCTTGTCGCGACGGGCTTTCTGGCCGAGGCCACCGTCGCGCATGGTTTGGTGCGCCATGCGCGAAGTAAACCGCTCGTCTACTTCGTGCACCGGCACCTCGGGCAGTTCGCGGCGCAGTTTGCGCACCACGCCCACCACGGCCGAGGTAGAATCAGTCGCCTCGTTCATAAGCGTGCGCGGCATGCCCACCACGATGGCCGCCAGCTGTTCCTGCTGGTGATACTGCTTCAGGAAGGTAAACAAGTCCTTGCTGTGAATGGTGTCCAGTGGAGTCGCAATCAGCTGCAAGGGGTCGGTGACGGCCAGCCCCACGCGCTTGTTGCCGTAGTCGATGGCAAGGATACGGGCCATAAAAGGGCTTGGCAATGAACGGTAAACAACCGGCGCCATTTGGCGCGGCTCCGACAAAGATACGGTTCCCGGCTGGCAGTAGATACGCGGGCAAACAGCGGCAGTAGGCTTAGGCGTACTGATGCACCCAAACCCGAGCTTCGTCGAGTTGGGTGAAGTAGCAGGTGTGCAGAGCTAAACCTGGGCTAAATAGGTAGTCCATGGCCGCCCGGGCCGGAGAGGCCGCCAGCGTGTCGGTGGGGAGTACCACCGCTAGGTGTTCCACGCCTTCGCCCACGAGCTGTGGTAGCCATTCTTCGGCCAGCCATGCATAATCGGTGGTGGTAAGAGCGCCCAAATGCTGGACATCCCCGATCCAAGTGCGGACCTGCAACTGCTGTACCAGCCTGCCGCCAAATTGCAACACCTGGCGCAGTTGGGTGCTGCTTGGCGCCAGCAACCAAGCTACTTCCAAAGCTGCCGCCTCGGGATGATGCGACACGTGAACGTAGGGCAGGCGCAGTAAGGAGCGCATAAGGGTACTGGCTAAAAAACTGCGCAAGAATGCCAGACAATATAAGATGATTAATCAAGAGTTTGTATACCCGTAATCCACCGAAGCCGCGACTACTAAAAATAGTATTACGCCTTTCGTCACAGCTACGATTGACAACGTTTCGTCGGTAACCCTGATTTGCATCAGCAAGCTATGAAATGCTGATTTATTGGCTTTAGTAAATACTTTATTGACTTTTTATAGGAAAATTACCATGCTTACATCTTCTCTCGGACTACCTCCGAATAGTTGTAGTATTTTTGGTTAGTATTCTCAATCAGACTCCGTTTTTATCGCCCACTTCTCCTCGCCAGCTTAAGTTATGAACCCCGCTTCACGCTCCGAAGCTTTGCTGGCCGCGACGGCTCAGGTGCGCGCGCCGCGGAGCGGGTGGGCACGCTGGCGGCAGCCATTGTTGCTGGGCGCAGCTCTGGCCTGCGGAGTGCTATTGGGCTCCAACCCCTTCCGGCCTTCTACTCAGAACCCCGATGGCACGGCCCGGGGTTACCTGAAGTTCAAGGAAATCCTCAGCTACATCGACCGCGAATACGTCGACTCCGTCAATGCCGAGGAGCTGTCGGATTATGCCGTTAAGCGCATGCTGGAGCGGCTCGATCCGCACTCGGTGTACATTCCGGCCAAGGAGCAACAGCAAGCGGCGGCGTTTCTGCAGAGCGACTACGATGGGGTAGGAGTGGAGTTCAACCTGTTTCGCGACACGGTGACGGTGGTAGCCCCGCTCAGCGGCGGCCCGGCCGAGCAAGCTGGCATGCAGCCCGGCGACCGGGTGCTGGCCATTGATGGCGCCAGCGTATCGGGCCAGCATTTGAGCTTTGATCAGGTGTTTAATAAACTGCGCGGGCCCCGCGGTAGCACTGTGCGTTTGCTGCTGCTGCGCCGCGGGCAGAGCCGGCCGCTTACTTTTTCGCTGACGCGGCACCGCATTCCCAATACTTCGGTAGATGTGGCCTACCTGCTCGACGGGCAGACGGGCTACCTCAAAATCAGCCGCTTTGCCGCGGGAACTTACGATGAGTTCAAAGCCGCAATGGGCCGCCTGCGCCGCGAAGGCATGGAGCGGCTGGTGCTAGACCTGCGCGGCAACCCCGGCGGCTACCTCGACCGCGCCACCAAGATTGCGGACGAATTCTTGGCCGGTACGCGCAAAATCGTGTACACCGACGGCAAGGGCGACCAATACGATACCCAAACGTATTCGCGGGTGCTGGGCGAGTTTGAACAGGGTCAGCTGATTGTGTTGGTGGACGAAGGCAGCGCCTCGGCTTCCGAAGTGCTAGCCGGCGCCCTGCAAGACCACGACCGCGCCCTCGTGGTTGGCCGCCGCTCCTTCGGTAAAGGGCTTGTGCAGCAGCCTATTACGCTCAATGACGGCTCGGAGCTGCGCCTGACCATTGCGCGCTACTACACGCCCTCGGGCCGTTCCATCCAAAAGCCCTACGGCGGCGGCGTGGCGGCTTACGACCGCGACCTGCAGGAGCGTTTTGCCCGCGGCGAAGCCTTCCACGCCGACAGCATCCGGTTTGCCCCGGAGCTGCGCTACCGCACGGCCCGCGGCCGCACGGTGTACGGCGGCGGCGGCATCATGCCCGACGTATTCGTACCCCGCGACACCAGCACGCAAAATCGCTACTACGCTCGCTTGCAAGGTGCCAACGTGGTGCGGGAGTTTGCCCTTAGTTTGTATCAGCAACACCGCCCCGAGCTGGAGCAAACGACCTTTGAGCAGTTCAGCCGCACGTTTGACATCAGCGACGTGCAATTGCAGGCCCTGGCCGCCCGTGCCGCCCAAGATGGTGTACGGGCCGACGCCGGCGGTTTGCGCCGCTGCGCACCGCTGCTGCGCAATCAGCTGAAGGCGCTGATAGCGCGGAGTGCCTATGGCAAAGACGCCTACTATATCGTGTTGCGCGAGCAGGACGCGGAGTTGCTGCAAGCCATCGACGCGTTGCAAACCGGCAATGCCAAGCTGGCGCTGGGCCAGCCAGAATAAGCGCCGCGCTCGGAATCAACCAATTGCTCTGGGTTTAGGCCGAAACAGCTTTCGTAGCCGCAGATCGTAATGCCGGCTCGGGGCTGTTGAGCAAGAACAAGTTTCGGTAATTCAGGCCCAGCAGAACCACTACGGCGCCGGTATGTACCCAGATGAGGGCGGGGGTGCCTACGGCCCATTGCTGCGTCAGGATGCCGCGCTGCAGCACGGCGTTCATGCCTTGAAACAGGTAAATGAACTGGAAAACCATCGGGCCGAGCGTGAGGCCAAGCAACCAGAGCCAAGCCCGCTGATTGCGGATGTGGCGGTAAGCACCTATCAGGGGAATCAACGTGAGAGCGGCAACCAGGGCCGTCATCAGGGCGCGGTAGAGCGGTAGGGAAGGGCTGTCGGCAAATAAGAAGCGGATGAGGGTCAGCTCGTCGCCGCCGTTCATGAGGGTAGTGAACAGACGGGCAAACGGCAGTCCCGCAAACAGCAAGCTTAGCGCCAAGGCTTGCCGCTTAACGCTATTGGAGCGCAGCCCCAGCAGCCCCAACCACATGCAAGCGTAGGAAAACAGCGGCCCAGCAATGCTGGAAAGCCACGTGAGGTCGGGACGAACGCAGCTTGCGCACAGCTGCCACTCGTTGAACTCGCGCGGGCCGTAGCAGCCACAGACGGCCCCGCCCACCCAGAGGTGGGCCAACTCGTGCAGCTCGTGAGTGAGCAAGGTCAGCAGCAAAAAGGCCAGCACGTAGCGAAGAGTAAGGCGTAGCGTCATGGAACGGGAGAGGCGAAAAGGAGTGTAGTAATACAGAAGGCCAGTGCCTCTGCAAGTAACCCAGTAGGGGTACCCAGCGCTATAGCATAATCGGGTGAGGGGCAAGCCCCAGCGCGGCCAATTGCCCGGCTACCGTATCTTTAGCATCCCGTTACCACTGTCCATTCCCACCCCGCTGCCATGCCGTACTATTCCCGCCTTGGTCAGATTCCGCGCAAGCGCCACACGCAGTTCCGCCAGCCCGATGGCACGCTCTATTCTGAGCAGCTGGTGGGTACGTTGGGCTTCTCAGGCGTCTCGTCCTTGCTGTATCACCAGAATCCACCTACCCAGATCAAGCGGGTGGGCACGCCCAAGCCTTTCGCGCCCAAGCTGCTGAAAGACCGCCCGCTGCAGCCTACGCACCTGCGCACGCTGCCCCAGTCTGTAACCGGCCCCGACTACCTCGCTGCCCGCCAGACCCTGCTGGCCAACAACGACGTGGCGCTTAGCATCTGCAACCCCGAGCCGGGGCGCATGGATTATTATTACAAAAACGCACTGGCCGACGAGGTCGTCTTCGTTCATGAAGGCCGCGGCGAGCTGTGGAGCCAGCTGGGCAAGGTCGCGTTTGAGCCCGGCGACTACGTGGTGATTCCGCGCACCATCATCCACCAGTTTCACTTCGAGGAAGGCCCGGTGCGCCTGCTCATCATCGAGTCGTTTAGCCCCATCGAGACGTGCCGCCGCTACCGCAACCACTTCGGGCAGCTGCTGGAGCACTCCCCCTACTGCGAGCGGGACATCCGGCCGCCGCACGAGCTGGTAACCGAAGACGATAGCCGTGACGAGTACCGCCTGCTGGTGAAGCGCGAAGATGCCCTGCACGAGCTGTTCTACGCCCACACGCCCTTCGATGTGGTGGGCTGGGACGGCTACTTCTTCCCGTATGCCATCAGCATTCATGATTTCGAGCCAATAACGGGCCGCATTCACCAGCCGCCACCCGTGCACCAGCAGTTCGAAGCGCACAACTTCGTCATTTGCTCCTTTGTGCCGCGCCTCTTCGATTACCACCCCGAAAGCATTCCGGCGCCCTACAACCACTCCAACGTGGACTCCGATGAGGTGCTGTACTACGTGGCCGGCAACTTCATGTCGCGCCGCGGCGTGGACCTGGCGTCGTTTACGCTGCACCCCTCCGGCCTGCCGCACGGCCCGCACCCGGGTACCGTGGAGGCTAGCATCGGCAAGAAAGAAACCCACGAACTGGCCGTAATGGTGGACACCTTCCGGCCGCTTTACCTCACCGAAACAGCCCTGCAGTACGAGGACACCGGCTACCCCATGAGTTGGAACCCCGACTACCCGCACGCTGGCCCTATGCCGGCGGATATGATGGATTAGATTAGGTCAGCATGGACAAACAAAGTCAAGCTGCATCAACGACCACCTGTACGTGGGCTCTTTGGGGTGGCTGCTTGTTGTTATTGCCAGGCTGCCAGCGGACAACCGATTCTCAGGAACCACTAAGTCGAATTGCCCGGGCGGTTCCGGAGGGTTACGGCTACCAATCCGCCGCTGGCGACACTGTCATTCCATTTGGCCGCTATGCCATGTGCTACACCGAACGCTTTGATAGCGCGGCCGTCGTGCTGAAAGCAGGCGTTGGCTTTGTCGCCATCAACCGGCAGGAAAAAGTGCTGTTCAAGGTATATTCCTTCGACAACGGCCCGGATGAACCCGCCGAAGGACGCTTTCGCATCCTTGGCGACTCAGGCCGCATTGGTTACGCCACGCCAAGCGGGCGGGTGGTCATCACTCCTCGGTTTGAAGCGGCATTTCCGTTTGAGAATGGTCGAGCTAGGGTAGGACAGTATTGCCGACAAGAAACTGATGGCGAGCATTCTTGGATGGAGTGCGATGAGTGGTACTATGTAGATCTAAGCGGCCGGGTCATGGGTCAGGCTGAAAAGTCTTTTCACTAAGTTTGGTTTAAAGATCCGTCAACACGGTTTGGCTAACTGCCTGCCAGCCTCATGCCGACATGATGGACTAACTCTCCTTTATGCCTTTTAGCTCACCCGCACCGGAAACGCCTGCCGTTTCCGGTGCTTCGTTTTCGGCCCCCGGTGCCGCGGGCATTGCGCCGCCCAACCCAAATTTTCTGGCTTACCTGTGGCTACCGGCGCTGTATACTGCCTGCATGGCTGCCTTAGCCTTGCTGCTGGCGCCCATGCTGATCAAGCTGGACCTGCGCTCCGTTCCGTTTTTGGTGCATTGGGATGCCGAGCACTACGAATACATCCGGTCGCATGGTTACGATCTAAAGCGCAGCGCCTTCTTCCCGGGCTTTCCGCTGCTCTGGCGCTGGTCGGGGCTGTCGGCGGCGGGCGTGTCGGTGGCCAATCTGGGGCTGTACGTGCTGGCGCTGGCCGGGCTGGCCTGGGCTTTCCGGCTGACGCTGAAAGAACAGCTGCTAGCGGCTTCTGTGCCGCCGATGTTCTTTATGGCGGTGCCATACAGCGAAGCGCTATTCTTTCTGGGTGGTACGCTGGCCCTTGTGGGCTGGCAGCGTAAGCAGGCGCCGCTCAACTGGCTGGGGCTGTTTGTGTGTAGTTGTGCCCGCTCGGTGGGCCTAATATTCGTGCCGGCGCTGCTCCTTACCGCTTGGCTGCGCTACCGCGAAGACGGCCCCGCCGCGTGGCGTAACACCTTGGGTGGCATAGTAGCTTCAATAGCGGGCTTAGTGCTCAGCTTAGGCGCGCACTACTGCGACACGGGCCGCTGGATGGGGTTTCTGGACTCGCAGCGGCAGTTCTGGAATGTGCGCCTGCAGTGGCCAAAATGGCCGCTGGCCAGCTGGAGCGGCGATTTTATGACGCGCTACGAGGCAGTAGCCTTCCTGTTTGGGGTGGCTTGCGGACTGTACGTGCTGTACTTGCTGCTACGTCCGCGGCAGGCGGTGCCATCGGCGGCGGTGCTGTTTTCGCTGCTGTACATCGCCGGTGTGACGGCCGTTACGCTGGCCACCAAGGCCGGCTGGCTCGTTAGCCTGAGCCGCTACGTGTTTGCCACGCCTTTCTTCGTGATGCTGCTGAACTGGCAACTGCGCACCCAGCCGCTGAGCACTAAAAAGCTGTTGTGGACGTTATTGGCTGCCGAGCTGATGTGGCTGGTATTGTTCAAGACCTACGGACACATCAAGACGGTGCTGCTGTACCTTTTGGTCGGTGTGTACGTGGGGGTGGTGCTGACCAATGCGCACCCCAAGCTGCGCGTGCGGCAAGTGGCGCTGGTACTGACGGTGCTGATCAACAGTGTTTTGCTGGTAATAATGTTTTACCGCTACGCCCTTAACGAGTGGGCGGGCTAAATCCAAGTCAACCGACGAGCCGACACTTTCGTAAGTTTGGCAAAATTCAAGAATATGAACAAAATACTATTGTTGCTACTGGCCTTTGCGGTGCTGGCAACGACTTCCTGCAAAAAGATTGACAAGCTGCTCACCTTCACCATCGAAGATTCGCAGAACATCCGCGTAGCCGGCTCCAACCTGCCGCTGGGCTCGGTGCTGCCCGTGGCGCCCGTATCGGTAACAACTCGCTCGGAGGACCGCTTCCGCAACGAAGACACCCGCGCCGACTTAGTGAAAGACGTAAGCCTGGAAAAGCTGACGTTGACCATCACCGACCCGAACACGGCCAACTTCGACTTCCTCGAAAGCATCACTATCTACATCAGCACCGACCAAAACGACCGTGTGCCCCTCGCCGCGCTGCAGTCGGTACCGCGAGGCGTACGGGTTATCGACCTGCAGCCCAGCGGCACCAAGCTCGATAAGTACATCAAAGCCGCGAGCTACACCTTGACCACCGAAGCCCGCGTGCGCGCCGCCGTAACGCAGGACATCACCATGCGCGCCGATTCCAAGTTCAAGGTGACGGCCGATCCGCTGTAAACTACTTTCCCGCAACCGCAAGGTTGAAAACAACGAAGCCGGCCCTGAGGACCGGCTTCGTTGCTTTCAGGCCAATAGGCACCGCTGCTACTTCAGCATCTCGTGCAGCACCGTCTGCATCGAGAACACGCGGTTGCCGGCTTCTTGTACCACCAGGGAATTGGGCGAATCCAGCACCGCGTCGCCTACTTCCACGTTGCGGCGCACCGGTAGGCAGTGGATGAACTTGCCGTTGTTGGTCAGGGCCATGTGGCGGGCGTCCACCATCCAGCTCGGATCCTGGGTGATGATCTGGCCGTAGTTGCGGTAGGAGCTCCAGTTCTTGGCGTACACGTAGTCGGCGCCTTCCAGGGCCTTGGCCTGGTCGTACTCGATGCGGGCACCCTTGGTAAACTGCTCGGCCAGCTCGTATCCTTCGGGGTGGGTGATGACGAAATCAACCCAATCGACTTCCGAAAACCAGTCGGCAAAGGAGTTGGGCACGCACTGGGGTAGGGCGCGCACGTGCGGGGCCCAGGTTAGCACCACTTTCACGCGCTCGGTCTGCTTGGTTTCAGCCACGGTGATGAGGTCGGCGAAGCTCTGCAGCGGGTGCAGGGTGGCGCTTTCCAAGCTGATGACGGGCACGGTGGCGTGCTGCAGAATCTTGTTAAAAACCACCTCGTTGTAGTCCTCGTCGCGGTCCTTGAGGCCGGGGAAAGTACGCACGCCCAGCACGTCGCAATACCGGCTCATCACGGCAATAGCTTCCTTGATGTGCTCCTGCGTGCCGCCGTTCATCACGGCACCGTCGGCCATTTCCAGGGTCCAAGAGTCGGCGCCGGCATTGAGCACCCAGGCTTGCGCGCCGAGGTTGTAGGCCGCCTTGATGGAGCTCAGGCGGGTACGCAGGCTGGGGTTGAAGAATATTAGCCCGACGGTCTTGTTCTTGCCTAGGTGCTGGTAGCCGAAAGGGTTCTGCTTAATCTCCAGCGCCTGTTGCAGCAGGGCACGGTAGTCGGATACGTCGGCGAACGAGGTGAATTTTTTCATGGGGTGGTGTATGTCGAAGCCTAGAAAGAAGAAGCGGCAGAAAGCTTCTCACTCCGGCTTGGCTGGTAAAGGCGGTACTATCAGGTTTTTAGTGGGTGAAAAATCAACCTTCCATACATCAAGTTCATAGAGCTGCTGATACTGGTCTACTATCAACGAGATTAGTACTGGAACGCCATCTTCATCTTGCAACTGAGCCTGGGCAATGTCACCGCCGTATCGGCGGTCTTGCTCGGGAGTTTGACTGTGAAATCGGATGCTGCCCATGCCTCCGTCGTTCATGTTCTCAGCTAATATGTGACTCAGTAACGGCTGAATATTGGCCGCATGAGGCTTATCAGCTAGCAGAAAAGTTATGGCCTCTTTTTCTTTCTGAGTAAGTAGGCGCATTAGCGTATAAGCTTTTAATAGAAGAATGGAACTGCACATCCGCCGAGTAGTTCAGAACGTCAGGCTTAGTTGTCTATGGCGACGTTATGTGCTTCAAGTTCAAGCTTGATTCCAAATTGCTGGCATTTTCGGTGAAACTGAGCCAATTCATAAGGGCCGTAACCCTTATCTGCTTTTTTGTCAATAATCCAATAGTTGCGTTTGCGCTTGAATATGTTTCGGTAGTACGACTGATTTCGCAATATGCTGTCGGCAATAGCGTCACACTCAATTCGGCCGGTGTCTTCTATATTCTTTATCGTTACTCCTTTTCTATTAAGCAGGAAGTATAAGTGCTTTGATTTTCTAACGCTTCGTATATCAGCCTCAGTTTTACTTTTCTTCCACTTCGTAGAATCGGTGAAGAAGTCGTGGTATTCGCAGAATTCAGGGACCATGTCGAAGCTAAGCTGGTCGATATATTCTCGATAGCTCGGCTCTTGTTCAGCAACAATGCAGCTTTCATCGAAATTGAACTTGGTTACTTTACCATAGACAGCGGTGTTGTTAGTGGGATTTCCGCCAGCAATGTAGTTTGTAGTACCACCCTCCCCGATATAAGCGTAACCAGAGCCAAGCTCATGGTAATCATCACTCATGTTGCATGAGCTCAAGAACAGGGTACCAAGCAGAAATCGTAGAACAACCTGTTTGAGCATAGAGCTGTATATCGAAAGACAAGTCTTAATAATAAAAGAACGTCATGTTGAGGCCTGCGACGAAGCTGTAGAGATACTTCGACAAGCTCAGCATGACGTTCTTATTTAGTGCATTCTATCCGTCAACTACGCCTCCACGTTCACCGCTTCGGCCTTGAACTCCTTCCAGCTCTTGATGCTCAGATCCTCCAGCTTCAGCGTGGTGAAGGCGTGGATGAAGGCTTTGGCCAGGCGGGCGTTGGTGATGAGCGGGATGTTGAAATCGACGGCCGTGCGGCGGATTTTGTAGTCGTTGTCCAGCTCGCCCTTGGTCGTGTTCTTGGGGATGTTGATGACCAGGTCGATTTTCCGCTCGCGCAGGTAGGTTAGGGCGTTGGGCTCCTGCAGCTCGTCGGGCCAGTAGACGAGGGTGCTGGGCACGCCGTTTTCGGCGTAGAAGCTGTGCGTGCCGTGCGTGGCGTAGATGGTGTAGCCCTTCTGCACCAGCACCTGGGCCGATTCCAGCAAGGCTACTTTCGAGGTAAGCGGACCGCTGGAAATCAGCACCGTCTTTTCCGGAATGCGGTAGCCCACCGACAGCAGCGACTTCAGCAGCGCTTCCTCGGCCGTATCGCCCAGGCAGCCCACTTCGCCGGTGGAGGTCATGTCCACGCGCAGCACCGGGTCGGCGCCTTGCAGGCGCGTGAAGGAAAACTGCGAGGCCTTCACGCCCACGAAGGGCAGGTCGTACACCAGCTCGCTCGCGTCGCGGTCCACGTGCACGCCCAGCAGCACTTTCGTGGCCTTTTTGATCAGGTTGTGGCCCGATACCTTGCTCACGAACGGGAAGCTACGGGAGGCGCGCAGGTTGCACTCGATGACGCGGATTTCGCGGTTCTTCTCCAGGAACTGGATGTTGAACGGCCCGCTGATCTGGAAGCGCTTGGCAATCTTCTCGGCAATGACCTTGAGCTTGCGCACCGTGCCCACGTACACGCGCTGTGGCGGGTAGTACATGGTGGCGTCGCCGGAGTGTACGCCAGCAAACTCCACGTGCTCCGATATGGCGTACGACACAATTTCGCCTTTGTCGGCTACGGCGTCTAGCTCAATTTCCTTGGCATCCTGGATGAACTGCGACACCACCACCGGGTACTCGGCGCTGACGTCCACGGCCAGCTTCAGGTACTCCTCCAACTCCTGCACGTTGGACACCACGTTCATCGCCGCGCCCGACAGCACGTAGCTCGGCCGGATCAGAACCGGGAAGCCGACTTCCTTCACGAAATCGTAGATGGCCTCCATGGTGGTCAGCTCGCTCCAGCGCGGTTGGGCAATGCCCAGCTCGTCCATGATGCTGCTGAACTTGTGGCGGTTTTCGGCCTCGTCGATGCGGGCGGCGGCGGTGCCCAGGATGGGCGCGCCGGCCTGCTCCAGGCGGGTGGCAATGTTGTTCGGAATCTGCCCGCCGGTGCTCAGAATCACGCCCTGCGGCTCTTCGAAGTCCAGGATGTCCATTACACGCTCGTAGCTCAATTCCTCGAAGTACAGGCGGTCCGACACGTCGTAGTCGGTCGAGACGGTTTCGGGGTTGTAGTTGATGATGATGGACTTGTAGCCCTCCTCGTTCACCGTCTGGGCCGCATTCACGCCGCACCAGTCGAACTCCACCGACGAGCCGATGCGGTACACACCCGAGCCCAGCACCACCACCGACTTGTCGGTTTCGGGCTCCAGGTCGTTTTCGGTGCCGTGGTAGGTCAGGTACAGGTAGTTGGTCTGGGCCGGGAATTCGGCCGCCAGCGTGTCGATTTGCTTGACGACGGGCAGCACACCTAGGGCCTTGCGGCGGGCGCGCACCAGCATTTCGTTGGCTTTCACCTCGGCCGGGCCGAGCAGCTGCACGGCCAGCTGCTGGTCCGAGAAGCCCTGCTTCTTGGCTTGGCGCAGCAGGTCGGTGTCGATGGCATCGAGGCCGCCCTGGTTCCGCTTTTCGCCGAGCTGCTGGCCCAACTGGTAGATGCCGTAGAGGCGCTGCAAAAACCACCGGTCGATGCGCGTCAGCTCGTACACGCGCTCCACGTCGTAGCCGGCCTGGAAGGCCTCGTTGATGGCGAAGATGCGCTCCTCGTTCGGCTCACTCAGCAGCGTGTCGAGGTTAGTAAGGTCAATGGGCTCGGGCTTGTTGGCCACGAAGCCGCGCCGGCCGGTATCCAGCATGCGCAGGCCCTTCTGAATGGCTTCCTCGAAGGTTTTTCCGATGGCCATAACCTCGCCCACGCTCTTCATGGCCGAGCCGATCTGGCGCTGCACGCCCGAAAACTTGCCCAAGTCCCAGCGCGGCAGCTTCACCACCAGGTAATCCAACGACGGCTCGAAGAAGGCTGAAGTGGTTTGGGTGACGCTGTTTTTCAGCTCGGCCAGCGAGTAGCCCAAGCTGAGCTTGGCGGCTACGAAGGCCAGCGGGTAGCCCGTAGCCTTGGAAGCCAGGGCCGAGGAGCGCGACAGGCGCGCATTCACCTCAATCACGCGGTATTCCTCCGAGTGCGGGTCGAGGGCATACTGAATGTTGCACTCGCCCACGATGCCCAGGTGGCGGATGGTCTTGATGCCGATGCTGCGCAGCTTGTGGTACTCGCGGTTGCTCAAGGTCTGCGACGGAGCCACCACGATGCTCTCCCCGGTGTGGATACCGATGGGGTCGAAGTTCTCCATGTTGCAGACGGTGATGCAGTTGTCGAACTGGTCGCGCACCACCTCGTACTCCACTTCCTTCCAGCCCTTCAAGGACTCTTCCACCAGAATCTGGTCCGACGTGGAGAAGGCCTTCTGGGCCAGGGCGCGCAGCTCGTCGGGGTTGTTGGCGAAGCCGCTGCCCAGGCCGCCCAGTGCGAAGGCGGCGCGCACGATGATGGGGAAGCCGATCCGCTCAGCTGCGGCCAGCGCGTCCTCCATCGTCGTCACGGCTTCGCTGCGGGCCGTGAGCACGCCGATCTGGTCGAGCTTTTCCTTGAAGATGTCGCGGTCCTCGGTGTCGATGATGCTCTGCACGGGCGTGCCGAGCACGCGCACGTTGTACTTCTCGAACACGCCGGCGCGGTACAGGGCCACGGCGCAGTTCAGGGCCGTCTGGCCGCCGAAGGCCACCAGAATGCCGTCGGGCTGCTCTTTCTTGATGACTTCCTCCACGAAGTAGGGCGTCACGGGCAGGAAGTACACGTCGTCGGCAATGTCGTCCGACGTTTGCACGGTGGCAATGTTGGGGTTGATGAGGATGGTGCGGATGCCTTCCTCTTTCAGCGCCTTGAGGGCCTGCGAACCGGAGTAATCGAACTCACCGGCTTCCCCGATTTTGAGGGCGCCGGAACCGAGGATGAGCACTTTCTGCGGTTTTTCCATCTATCGTGTGCGGTGGTGGGAGCTGGGCTCCCGGCTAGCCCGGCGGATGCCGGCGTGAGAGTTTGTGTTTTGTTAGAACGTCAGGCGAAGCGCGACGCTGTCAACAGTTCAGTATGTTTGAATAACCGCGTTCCAGCGGATTTCGCTAAGTGGTTATTCCTTATGAAAAGAGCTTTCTTCCTTCTATTCTGCTGTGCGCTGATGAATCAAGTGTCGGCACAATCTTATCGGGCTAAGAATGCTATGCGTACTCGCGAAGTACCAGTGCCGGCCAAAGTGGTTAAGAAGTTTAAGCGTACCTATCCGGATGCTCAGATTGACTCTTGCCGCGTCTACGGCGACTTGGAGAATGGAGGAGAAGAGTACATGTTTTACTCGAAGCGGCAGAACCGGGTGCTCAACGTGGCATTCGACAGGCATTGCAAATTCGCCGAATCTAAAACTGAGGTTTCTGTTGAAGAGCTACCGCTGCTACTGCAGCAAACCCTCACTCAAAACTCCTTCAATGTCCAAGGCATCGGCAAAGTATTCAGGACGGTCGGACACCAAGTAGCCAACAGAGTAGAGTATCAGGTAGAGTGCTTTACCGACTATGATGGCAAGCCATTCAAGGTCTACATGTACTTCAACGAAAGCGGCCGTCCTGCTAATCCAGGCTTCCGGTAGCGCCCGGTAGAGATGCTTCGGCAAGCTCAGCATGACGTTCTTTTTTGTCGTGCTGAGCTTGGTCGGTCGGCTACTTACCGGCCTTGTACTTCTCTACCTCGTCCAGGAACTGGTCGAACAGGAACTCCGTGTCCTGCGGCCCGCCGGCGGCTTCGGGGTGAAACTGGGTGGAGAAGAAGGGTTTGGTTTTGTGCTTGATGCCTTCGCAGGTGCCGTCGTTCAGGTTCTCGAAGAGCATGTCCCAGTCGGCGGGCAGCGTGGCGGTGTCCACCGCGAAGCCGTGGTTCTGGCTGGTGATGTAGCTGCGCTGGGTGCCCGTGAGCTTCACCGGCTGGTTGTGGCTGCGGTGGCCGTATTTCAGCTTGAAGGTGTCGCCGCCGGCCGCGAGGCCCATGAGCTGGGAGCCCAGGCAGATGCCGAAGATGGGCTTGTCCTGCTCCAGCGCCTTTTGGAGGTGCTCGATGGTAGCGGTGCACATTTTCGGGTCGCCGGGGCCGTTGCTCAGGAACAGGCCGTCGTAGTCGAGCTGGGTGAAGTCGTAGTCCCAGGGCACGCGGATCAGCTCCACGTCGCGCTCCAGGAAGCAGCGGATGATGTTGGTCTTGGTGCCGCAGTCCACCAGCACGATTTTATTCTTGCCCGTGCCGTAGTGCTGCACACCTTCGGGGCTCACCTGCGCCACCAAGTTGTCCTGGTTGGGGTCGTGCAGGGGCACGTCCTCCTCGGCCACGATTTTGCCGAGCATGGCGCCCTTCTCGCGCAGCTTCTTGGTGAGCATGCGGGTATCCACGCCGAAGATGCCGGGGATGTTGTACTCGGCCAACCAGTCGCCGAGGCTCTTGGCGGCGTTCCAGTGGCTGTGCTCTTCGGAGTAGTAGTTCACCACCAGGCCCGCCACGTGAATCTTGTCCGACTCGAAAATCTTGGAAATCGACTCGTACAGCTCCTCACCCGGCACACCGTAGTTGCCCACGATGGGGTAGGTGAGCACCAAAATCTGCCCGGCGAAGGACGGATCGGTGAGGTTTTCGGGGTAGCCGGTCATGGCCGTGCTGAACACCACCTCGCCCGCAGCCGAGGTGAATGCGCCGAAGGAGTTGCCCTGGATTTCGGTGCCGTCTTCCAGCACCAGCTTCACCGATTTAGCGTTTTCCACTCTGTTGTCCGAAAAAGGGTTTATGCTATGGTTGATTTTCTGCAGTTGTCAGGCCCGCGGCTTCCTTGCTCGTTGCGGTTGGCTGAGGCAGTAGGTGCGCCCATCAGCCCCGTTAACACTACTCGTAGCCTTGCCCTCAAAGAAGAATGCCACGATTCGGAAAGCCCCGTAGCCGGGAGTTTTGTTAGGTAGCGGCGTAGCCTCAGCTAGCGTTTGCAGCCGCCTAGAAACAATTTCGGCTGGAACAGAACCAAAAATTAGAGGTCTATTCCAGCCGAACGAGGACTTAAGCCAAACGGGAGCGAAAGAAGGTATATCAATCGGTCCCGCGCCATACCGCTCCCAGATGTCAGGCATCGGAAAGTCGGGTGGGCACGACTGCTGGAAAAAGGAAGGGGTGGCCGCGCTTTCAGGGAAAGAACCGGCCAGGGGCTGCGCTATTGTAGGCAATGGCAGCGTGCAGCTGATCAGAAGGAGAGCTTTGCTCGTGAACTTCGTCGTGCCACTCATTAAGGCCGCAAGTTAGGCCACAAGTCGCTTACCTCCTTACCTCTGCCGGAATAATTGCGTACAGCGCCTGCAGAAACTGGTCGATTTCCTCGCGTTTGATATTCAGCGGCGGCAGCAGGCGCAGCACCGTTGGGTCGGAAGCATTGCCCACGAAAATGTGGTACTCGCTCAGCAGCTTGTCGCGCATGTCCTTGATAGGAAAGTCGTACTTCAGGCCGATCATCAGGCCGCGGCCACGTACTTCCTGCGCGCCACCGTTGCTCAGTAGCTCCTGCTTCAGGAACTCGCCCATCTGGCGGGCGTGCTCCAGCAGGTTTTCCTGCTCGATGACTTCCAGCACGGCCAGCGCGGCAGCGCAGGCCAGGTGGTTGCCGCCGAAGGTGGTGCCCAGCAGCCCGTACGAAGCCTTGAACTCCGGCGCAATCAGAATGCCACCGATGGGGAAGCCGTTGCCCATGCCCTTAGCCACCGAAATGACACCTGGCCGCACGTCGGCGTGCTGGTGCGCGAAGAACTTGCCGCTGCGCCCGTAGCCGCTCTGCACTTCATCGGCGATGAGCACCGCGCCGTACTGCTGGCACAACTGCTCCAGCCCCTGCAGGAACTCGTCGGAAGGCATGATGATGCCGCCCACGCCCTGAATCGGCTCGATGATGACGGCGCAGGTCTTGCCCTCTTGCAGCACCCGCTTCACTTCTGCCAAGTCGTAAGGCAGGAAGCTGATGGGGTGACTGGCGTTGAACGGCGCTACGATTTTCGGATTATCGGTAGCCGCTACCGCGCCCGAGGTACGGCCGTGGAAAGCGCCTTTGAACGCAATAACGTGGCTTTTACCGGTGTGGAAGGAAGCCAGCTTCAGCGCATTCTCGTTGGCCTCGGCGCCCGAGTTGCACAGAAACAGCGTGTAGTCCTGGTAGCCCGATACCTCGCCCAGCTTCTCGGCCAGCTCGCGCTGAATTGGAATGTGCACCGAATTCGAGTAGAAGCCGATCTGTTGCACCTGCTCCGTAAGGCGCTGCACGTAATGCGGGTGGCTGTGGCCGATGGAAATCACGGCGTGGCCGCCGTAGAAGTCGAGGTACTGCTCGCCCTTATCGTCCCAGAGCTGTGCCCCGAGGGCGCGCACCGGCGTGATGTCGTTGAGCGGATAGACGTTAAAAAGCTCCATGTATGAGTTTTGGCTGAGTGCCTTACCTTTCATTTAAGTAGCTACTAACTACTTTTCCATCTTTTACTTCAAGAACTAACTCGTCTGGGTCAAGGTCCAAGCCCATGGTTGGTCGGTCACCAATATCGAAACGAATAGTGCTGTCGATGCTGTCCCACTCTTTATAGGGCTTTCCAAGCAATATGATGGCTTGATTTCTCGTGAGTCCTATTAGCCTTTTGGAAGCAACCAAATCATCCGCCATAGTATAACGCTGCTGTACATTGTTCGCCCAGGCGTCTTTATCAAAACTTACGTGGGGGTAATAGGACAACAGAAGTAAGAACCAAACAAACACATCTAGTAAGGCAAACGGAATTAGTATTGTAAAGCCCAGTATCCAGAGAAATCTTCGAGATTTTTTAGTTTTCCTTACACCTCTTATTGTTAGAACAAACGCATAAACCAGCAATGCTGACAGAGCAATGAACACCAAAATATTAAGGTTATATGCCGTCATGCCTAGTAATCAAGCTGCTTAAAACAACCCTGCTTTCAATCCTAAACCCGTCGTTTCGGGCAGACCGAACAGCAGGTTCATGTTCTGGATGGCTTGGCCGGAAGCGCCCTTCACCAGGTTGTCGATAGCCGAGGTGATGAGCAGCTGCTTGCCAAATTTCTGCACGTGCAGCAGGCACTTATTGGTATTCACCACTTGCTTAAGGTGAACTTCCTTATCCGAAACCGTGGTAAACGGTGCGTCGGCATAGAACTTCTGATACAGCTCCCGGGCCTCATCCTGCGTCAACTCAGAGGGTGTGTACACGCTGGCGAAGATGCCGCGGGTGAAGTTGCCGCGGTAAGGAATGAAGTTGATGTCCAGCTCCAACGGTGCCTGCAGCTGCGCCAGGCTTTCGCCGATTTCGCCGAGGTGCTGGTGCGTGAAGGGCTTGTATATGGACACGTTGTTTGAGCGCCACGAGAAGTGCACCGTTTCCGATAGGCTCTGCCCCGCGCCCGTCGAGCCGGTAATGGCCGATACGTGCACGTCGTCGGTGAGCCGGCCGGCCTGGGCCAGCGGCAGCAAAGCCAGCTGAATGGCGGTGGCAAAGCAGCCGGGGTTAGCAATGCTTTGGGCCTGCTGAATCTGTGTCTTGTTCAGTTCCGGCAGCCCGTACACAAACTCACGGTCCTGAAACTCTCGGTCGGCCTGCAGGCGGAAGTCGTTGCTGAGGTCGATGACGTGGGTGGTTTCCGGCAAGTTGTTCTTCTCCAGAAACGTCCGTGAGTTGCCGTGGCCCAGGCACAGGAACACCACGTCTTCGTCGCCGGCCAGCTCCGCGGCAAACCGCAGCTCTGTTTCGCCCACCAAATCGTCGTGCACCTGGTACACCGGGCTGCCCGCGCTGGATGAGCTGACGATGGCGCCCAGCTCCACAAACTCGTGGTGCAGCAGAATGCGAATCAGCTCGCCTGCCGTATAGCCGGCCCCGCCGACGATGCCAACCTTAATTTTCATCGTTGAACGAGGAGTGAATGCGCAGCTGGTTGCTGAAAATCTTGATGAAGCCCTTCGCGTCGCGCGAGTCCCAGGCGTTGTTCTCTTCGCCGTAGGTTGCCACTTTCGACTGCATCATGTCGTAGTCCGACTCGATGCCCAGCAGCTCAAACTGGTACGGCTTCAACGATACGTACACCGTGCCCGACACCCGCTCCTGCGACGATTCCAGGAAGGCTTCCATGTCGCGCATCACCGGGTCGAGGTACTGTGCCTCGTGCAGCAGCGTGCCGTACCAGTTGGCGATGTAGTCCTTGTGCAGCAGCTGCCAGCGCGAGGAGGTGTGCTTTTCCAGCAAGTGGTGACCCTTAATAAGAATCAGCGGCGCCGGTGCCTCAAAGCCTACGCGGCCCTTGATGCCCAGAATCGTGTCGCCTACGTGCGTATCGCGGCCGATGGCGTACTGGCCGGCTAGCTCGTTCAGCGCCACAATCAGGTCCACCGGCTTCATGGTTTCGCCGTTCAGCGCTACCGGCTCACCCTTCTCGAAGGTTATGCTGATTTCCTGCGGTTCAGACGCCGTCAGCTGGGTCGGCCAGGCCGACTCCGGCAGGCCCTGTCGCGAAGTCAGTGTCTCGACGCCGCCCACGCTCGTGCCCCAGATACCCTTGTTGATGGAGTATTTGGCTTTTTCCCAGCTCATCTCCACACCGTTGGCTTGCAGGTACTCGATTTCCTGCTGGCGCGAGAGGCGCAGGTCGCGGATGGGCGTCAGGATTTCGGTATTAGGCGAAATCACTGAGAAAGCCACGTCGAAGCGTACCTGGTCGTTGCCGGCCCCGGTGCTTCCGTGGGCAATGTAGTCAGCCTTGTTCTCGCGGGCATACTCCGCCAGCGCCAACGACTGAAACATGCGCTCCGCGCTGACGCTTAGTGGGTAGGTGTCGTTCTTTAGAATATTCCCCGCCAGCAGGTAGCGCAGGCACTGTTGGTAGAACCGCTCAGTAACGTCAATTACCTCGTGGCGCTTCGAGCCCATCTCGTAGGCGCGCTTTTCGATGCCGGCCAGCTCCTCTTCGGAGAAGCCGCCAGAGTTGACGATTACCGTGTGGACTTCCAGGCCCAGTTCCTTCGTCAGATACACGACGCAGTAGGACGTATCCAATCCGCCGCTATAGGCGAGAACTACCTTTTTTTGAGACATGTGAGTGTGAGAGGTGAGAAGTAAGGCGGGTGACTTTGGGAGAAAAGCGGGGCAAAGTGGCTGCCAGCATCAGGCAGGCTTCTACTGCTGGTTTCTCACCGGTTCCTGTCCAACGAAGTCAATGGATTCCTGCGCCGGTTGGCTGTATTTGTCGTTCAGGGTGTCGTACACCATGCCGGTGCATAGGCACATCTTGCGCTGGTTCTCTTGCAGAATGGGGTAGTTCTTGCAGGCCGAGCAGCCCTTCCAGAAGTCGTCCGACTGGGTCAGGTCCGGGAACGTCACCGGCTTGTAACCCAGCTCGGTGTTGATCTTCATTACGGCGGCGCTGGTCGTGATACCGAAGATTTTGGCCTGCGGATACTTCGTGCGCGACAGCTCAAACACGCGGTGCTTGATGGCGCGGCCGAGGCCCTCCTTGCGCAGTTCCGTGTTGACGATCAGGCCCGAGTTGACGACGAACTTAGCGTCCTCAAACGTCTCGATGTAACAGAAGCCGGCCAGTTGGTCGTCGATGAAGGCAATGATGGAGTCGCCGCGCTCCATCTTCTTTTTCAGGTAGTTAGGGTCGCGCTTGGCAATGCCCACGCCCCGCTGTCTGGCCGATTCCTCGTACCATTGACAAAGCGTTTCTACATACTGCGCGTCGGCAGCATTAGCAACTCGTAAAATCATCGGGAAGGAGACAATGGTGCCGGCCACTGCATGGGCGCAGCAAAAAGTCAGGAGTCAGGAAAAACAGCAGATGTACAAGATGTACGCGGGCGAACCGGGGGAGACCGATGTCGCGACGACCAGACCACGCAAGGGCCCGGTATCCGGGAAAAGTGCCAGTGGGAGGGGGAATGGCTGGGGCGGGCAACGCACACTTTGGGCGTCGCTCAGGCGGGGCAGTTAGGCAAGCCCACCATCAGTACATGTACCGCGTCCTACACTCGTGCAGCCAGTTTGGGTCGTTAGAGTCCTCTCCACTTGTGGGCTTCGTCGTCGGAAGACAGCACCACTCCTGAAATTTTTCGCAAACATACTCCTCAGTCTTTAGAATGCAAACGTACTTTTGCCGCCAGGCAGCAGGGTACGCCGTTGAGCTCAACTGTAATAGCTTAAAAACGAGCTAAATCTTACGTTGATGCGCTTTGGGTGACTGAGAAAATGCTGAAAAAAGTGGATGCTAACCTAATGGTAACCTAGCGCCCACTTAGTGCCAAGTATCAAATCGACAACCACTCCAGGCTCAACCGAAACACCAGCGTCGGTGTCGGGAGCAGGCAAGAAGAGGAGCGTTGTCGGAGCATGGCAGAGGCCGGATGGCGGTAAGGTATTCTAGTGGCGCTAACGTGTTTTAAATCCAAAATCGTTTCAATTGAGGGCGTTATTTGCAGCGCAGCAAAGCTTGTCGTCGGCCATCAACCCCATGCACTTCGGCCAGCCCTGCTTGGAGCGTATTTTTTCCAGAAATCAGCCTTGCCCGCAACGATTCGCGTACTCGCGAACCGACCAACAGACGTAGATGAAAGAGTTTCTTAAGATATTCAAGATAGGCGGTGGCGTAATTGACGATGCCGCTAAGCTGCGCTTCTTCCTGAGCGAGCTTTCCCGGGTAGAGGGCAAGAAAATACTGGTGCACGGCGGCGGCAAAGGCGCCAATGATATGCTGCCCCGCCTGGGCATTCAGCCGCAGATGGTGGACGGCCGCCGCATTACCGATGCCGCCACCCTGGACGTGGTGACGATGTTCTACGCCGGCAAAACCAACAAGCAGATTGTGTCCTTGCTGCAGATGTACGGCATCAATGCGCTGGGCCTTTCCGGCGCCGACGGCAACACCATCCGGGCTACGAAGCGCCCCGTCGCTGACATTGATTACGGCTTTGTGGGCGACTTGCACGAGCGAAGCGTAAACACGGTGCTGCTGGATCAGCTGCTGCGCGCTGGCGTCACGCCGGTGTTTTGTGCCATTACCCACGACGGCCAGGGGCAGCTGCTCAACACCAATGCCGACACCATTGCCAGCACGTTGGCGCGGGCCTTGGCCGTGCATTACACCGTGGAGCTGCACTTCTGTTTCGAGAAGGACGGCGTGTTGTACGACGTCAACGACGAGCACTCGGTAGTACCCAAAATTACTCCCGACGTGTACGCCTCGCTGAAAGCTGATGGCCGCATTGCGGCGGGCATGCTGCCCAAGCTCGATAATGCTTTTGCCGCCCTCGATGCGGGTGTAGAGAAAGTGGTGATTGAAAACGCGCTGAACATCAACGAGCCCATCAAATCGGTGCTATGCCGGAGCTAAGCCGCTTGGCCGATGCGGCTATTGATTTGCTGACCCGGCTAATTCGGACGCCTTCGTTTTCCAGGGAGGAAGACCAGACGGCCGCGCTGCTGCTCGACTTTCTAACCGAGCACGGCGCCCAGCCCCAGCGGGCGGGGCACAACGTGTGGGCCCGGAACCGGCACTTCGATGCCGCTAAGCCAACCATCCTGCTCAATTCCCACCACGACACCGTGAAGCCCGGCGCCAGCTGGACCTATGACCCTTTCGGCGCGGTGGTGGAAGGCGACCGGCTCACCGGCCTCGGTAGCAACGACGCAGGGGCGTCGGGCGTGAGTTTGCTGGCCACGTTTCTGCACTTTCACGAGCGGCGGGAGCTGCCGTTTAATCTGATTTGCGCCATCACGGCTGAAGAGGAAATATCCGGTGCTGGCGGCGTGCGCAGCATCCTGTCGCAGCTGGGACGAATTGACCTTGGCATCGTCGGCGAGCCGACGCAGATGGACATGGCCATTGCCGAAAAAGGCTTGGTGGTGCTGGATTGTGTAGCCCACGGCCGCACCGGTCATGCTGCCCGCGACGAAGGCGACAACGCGCTCTACAAAGCCGTGCAGGACATCGAGTGGATTCGGCAGTACCGCTTTCCGGAGGTGTCGCCCTTGCTCGGCCCGGTAAAGATGACCGTGACGCAGGTGCAGGCCGGCTCGCAGCACAACGTGGTGCCCGACCGCTGCTCGTTCGTGGTGGATGTGCGTACCAATGAGTTTTACTCCAACGAAGACGTGGTGCGCACCGTGCAAACGCATATCGGCGCCACCGTCACGCCCCGCTCCACGCACCTGAATTCTTCGCGCATTGCGCCGGAGCACCCGCTGGTGCGGCGCGGCGCGGCGCTGGGCCGCAAAACGTTTGGCTCCGCCACGCTCTCCGATCAAGCAGTGATGCCCTTTGAAACGGTGAAGATGGGGCCCGGCGACTCGGCTCGTTCACATACGCCCGACGAATACATTCTGCTCAGCGAAATTCGCGACGGAATACGCGGGTACGTGGAGCTGCTGGATGGTTTTAATTTTAAATAGAGCCAGAAGCTAGAACTGGTTTCCCTCGGACGAGGAGGCAAGTAAAGTCTAGTCACAACTCTGGCTTCTCGCTTCTGACTACAACAAGACACATGAAAATCTGGGACAAGGGCATTGCTGTCGACAAGAAAATCGAGCAGTTTACCGTGGGGCGCGACCGGGAGCTAGATCTGTACCTGGCTAAATTCGACGTGCAGGCCTCGAAAGCCCAGGCCAACATGCTGGCAAAGGCCGGGCTGATTTCTGAAGAAGAAAACCAGCAGCTGCAACAAGGCCTCTCGGAGCTGGCAGCCCAGATAGAAGCGGGCGAGTTTCAGATTGAGGAAGCCTTCGAAGATGTGCACTCCAAAATCGAGTACTACCTCACCGAGAAGTTTGGCGACGCGGGTAAGAAGATTCATACCGCCCGCTCGCGCAACGACCAGGTGCTGACGGCCATTCAGCTGTTTCTGAAAGATTACTCCGAGCGCGTAGGAGCCCGCAACCTGGAGCTGGTGCAGGTGCTGCTGCAAAAAGCGGAGCAACACCAAACCGACTTGATGCCCGGCTACACGCACTTTCAGGCTGCTATGCCCAGCTCGTTCGGGCTATGGTTTTCAGCTTACGCCGAGCACCTGTTGCTGGATCTGGCCTTGTTTGAAGCCGCCCACCGCGTGGCCGATCAAAATCCGCTGGGCTCCGGCGCCGGCTTCGGGAGCTCATTCCCCATCGACCGGCAGATGACCACCGCCGAGCTAGGCTTCGGGCAGCTGGCGGTGAGCAGCGTAGGCGCTCAGATGCTGCGCGGCAAGACCGAGAAAACGCTGGCCTTTGCCCTAGCCGGCATGGCCGCCACGCTCGGCAAAATGGCCTACGACCTGGTGCTCTATAACTCCCAGGACCTCGCTTTCGTGGAGTTGCCGGCGGCCTTCACCACCGGCTCCAGCATCATGCCGCACAAGAAGAATCCTGACGTGTTTGAACTGATTCGGGCGCGCTGCAACGCCTTGCAGGGCCTGCCCAACACGCTCATGCTGGTCACCAGCAACCTGCCCAGCGGTTACCACCGCGACTTCCAGATTTTAAAGGAAATCCTGTTCGAGCCGCTGACGCAGTTCATGGACATCCTTGATATCGTGCTCTTTGCCCTGCCACAGCTGCGCATCAAGCCCAACCTGCTGGATCAGACGAAGTACGACGCCACGTACACCGTGGAAAACATCAACCAGCTGATCCAAACCGGGACGCCTTTCCGCACTGCTTACAAGCAGGTGGGGCAGGCCGTGGAAGATGGCACCTACGTGCCGCACAAAGATTTCCACACTACCCACCAGGGCAGTGTGCATAACCTCGGGCTGGAAGTGATTCAGCAGAAAGTGGAGCAGCTGCGGCAGACGAGCTGTTTGCTGAAGAACAATTAAGACCCATCAGTCATCCTGAGCAACGCGAAGGACCTTACCACGTGTGAACGACTGTCGTAACAACGACTCGTTCCAAGGTGATAAGGTCCTTCGCGTTGCTCAGGATGACGGTTTTGTGAGGCGGGGCTTTGGCCTACCGGTTGCGCCCGTACTGCTCGTGAGAACTTACCCAGTCCGAGCTACTGATAGCAGAGGCTAGACTTAGCTCGCCGGCCAGCACCACGCCGGCCACGATTTCGGCAAACTTGTTCACCGTATCGCGGCCGGTGCAGCCCAGCATGCGCAGGCATTCGTTTTGGGTGGCCAGGCCGGTGCCGCCGCCGTGGGTAGCCACAATCAGCGACGGAATGGTCATGCTCAGGTACAAATCTTTTTCGGCCGTCACTTCAGAGTAAATGACGCCGGCCGATGATTCCGCCACGTTGGCCACGTCTTGGCCAGTCGCGATAAACATGGCCGTGATGCCGTTGGCGGAATGCGCGCCATTGTTGTTGGCCCCCGATATGAAGGCGCCCACGTTGCTTACTTGTCCGTGGTAGGCCAGTTGCTCGGGCGTCACGCGCATGCGCTGCTGCAGGATTTCGCGCTTGATGACGGCTTCGGCCACCACGCGCTTGCCACGGGTGCGCATCACGTTGATCTGCGAAGCTTTTTTATCGGTGGCAAAGTTCGACTCGAGGTAGAAGTGGCGGATGGGCGCACCCTTGTAGTTCTCCAGAATCCAGGAGCAAGCCGCAAAAGTAGCCCGGCCAACCATGTTCTGGCCGGCAGCGTCGCCGGTGGAGAAGTTGAAGCGCAGGTAAGCGAATTTGTTGGAGAGGTAGGTGTCGATGTATTGCAGCTTGGCCACGCGCGAAGTGCTTTCGGCCTCTGGGCGAATCTTGTCCATCGTCGCATCCACCCAGCGCGAAAAGTCGCGGGCGCCGCGGGCGTCGTCGAACACGAACACCGGGGCACGCTGCATAGCGTCGCCGATGACGGTACACTTGACCCCGCCGCAGAGGTTGAGCAACTGCATGCCGCGGTTGTAGCTCGCTACCAAAGTGCCCTCGGTAGTGGCCATCGGGATGAGGAAGTCGCCCTGCGCGTATTCCCCGTTGACGTGCAGCGGACCGGCCAGCCCGATGGGAATTTGAGCCACGCCGGTGAAATGCTCGCAGTTGCCTTTGAGCATGTGCGGATCGAAGGAGTACTTGGTGATGTGCTCGAATTTCTGCCCGCTGAATTCCTCCGCAAACCGCTGCCGCGCCTGAATGGCTGCATCGTTGTAATCATCGGGCTCAAAGCGCGGAATGCGCACGCGGGAGTCCTGGGGCGCAATGGCATCCTCCACCTCCAGGTTTAGCTGGCCGAAAGGATCGGTCTGAAACTGCAACTGCACGGGGTGCATGCCTTCGGGCAGCGCGTTGGTGTGCAGGCGTAGCGTGATGCTATGGCCCACCGGAAATTCCAGACCGCCGTCGCGGTTTAGCTCCGTCGCGGGGCGGATGTTGCCATTGCCCAAATCGATGGTAATCTGCTCCGGGCCGAGCGTGCGGCCGTCTACCTGCACTTTGTCGATACGGGTGAGGCGCACGGTATCGAGGCGGTTCTTGAGCGAGAACGAAATGCCACCGTTGTCGGGCAGGTTGCGGAGGCTGCCGCGGGTGTAGAGCAGCTTCAGCAGCATGGGGCTGGGGGTGAAGATCATGGCAGGGGAGGATGCGGTTTCCATAGTCGCGGGAAGGAGCTATCAGGTCCGGCTATAAGTATAAGCTTTTCCGGTCTGAATGCTACTGCTGTGCTACGTAGCCGGCTTCAATGCGGCCATATGCCGGAGTGCCGCTGGCCATAAACGCCTGCTCTCCGTGAGCTAATCGGCTACCGGCGCTTCTTGCGCTTACCCGGCGCTCATTCAAGAACGAAGGTGACGGGTAACATATAGTGCCCACCCAGCGGCTGACCATTGTTCTTGGCAGGCTCCCAGTCGGGCATGTTTGCAAATACTCTTAGGGCTACCTCAGCGGCCGTAGCCCAGGTAAATCTTGGACCGCACGCTTACAGTCGGTGCAGTACTGGCCAACGGCCACGCGAACAAGCATGTCAGCCCCGATAAAGCGAAGTTTCAAGTGGGCATCAGCAATGGACAGGGCATACAGCATGACAAGCGAATGGATGTTGAGGACGCGCCGAACTCAGTCAAAGTGTATAAGTCAAGGTTTATACAACGGCCGTTTTTTCGCCGGTATAGCCGGTGTGTAAGTCGAAACCCAAATCAGGACCGCTGCTCAAGCCCATTCCTCAGCCAGTTAGGGCCGAGTGCTTAACGTGTCAGTTTGCGTGACAATGGTTTTTTTCTTGAAAAAATCAGCGTAGGCAAGGTTGGACCAATCGGTAGAATCGGGCGTGATATCACTGAACAATAAAGTCATAGGTGGGTCGACGAGAGCTTGCACGGTTGGCCTTGTCAGAGGGGTATTTTGTAGATACGCATAGCGGGCCGTCAGTTGGGCATCGTAGCGGGCCGCGGCACCGCGCAGCAGGTCGCGGTAGGCCAGAAAAGAGTTGTTGGTGTTGAGCCTGTTGCCCGCGGTGAGGTGATGGTTGTAGTCATTCAAGTACGTGAAGGGCAGCCAGAGCAATAAGCCCCAGCTGACAAAAGCCGGCAGGCGCACCGGGGCTTCGTGGTCGGCCTTCTGCTGCTCAAAATACCATACCCAAGCATATACGGCCAGCATCCAAGAAGTCAGAAAGCAGAGGTACAGCAAATTCAGGCCCCGAACTGGTGGAGGTGTGCCGAGTACCCGGAAACTAGGAAGCATACCTGCTATCAGAAAAGCCGGAACCAGCAAGGTAAGCAGCAGCGGGTACCGTACTATATGGTTGATGGGCAAACCGGGCAAACGGGACAGCCGAGCAAATACCGGAATTAGCAGCAGCGTCACGGCAACCAAAATGCCATTGCCCACCCATATGGCCAAGGTGTATTTGGTAAACCGGAGGGCGTCCAACACAGTGTGTACCAGGCCTTGCGACGTATTGCCCTGCTCTACGGCCCGGGCGGTGTTGCCGGGCGCAAAAAATGCCAGAACACAGCCGATACTGACGATCAGTACCATTGCCATGCCCACCGCATGCCGCCGACGCCAAGATTCCAGTGCTGCGAATACCCAAACCGTGAGGAGAACCGGCACGGCGATGGTTTCATTGCAGCCTACTGTCAAAAACAATAGTCCAGCCGTAACTAGTAGCGGAAAGCGTCGTCCGTTCGGACCAGGGCCTGCTGCGTGAGCGGCCAATGCTGCCAAAGCCAACAACAGCAACATGCCCGGTAGTAGGTAGTTATAACTAGCCGTGAGCCAATAATAAAATTCGGCAGTACTGGGCAGGTTGTAAGTAAGAAGCAGAAAGGCGCCTGCGCCCGCCAACCAAAGCTGCCGGGCACTGTAGCCAGCGCCGCGCACCAATACGCGCAGTACTAGTACCAGTACACCCAGCAAAACCAGTAGCAGGAGAAAACATACCAGCCCGTAGCCTGCCTTGGTCTCGCCATAGGAAACAGGGTTAAGAAAGCTCCAGCCGACCATGGCGGTGTAGCGCCCGGTCCAGTGCAGGTACATGTACCGCAAATAGCCCAAGTGCCCATGTTTGCTTACGTCGTTGGCCTGCAGAAAATCATCAGCGGATGGGTGGGCATACCAACACAGTAAAA
The DNA here is from genome assembly GCF_058932745.1 of Hymenobacter sp. FMD4. Lineage (NCBI taxonomy): Bacteria > Pseudomonadati > Bacteroidota > Cytophagia > Cytophagales > Hymenobacteraceae > Hymenobacter > Hymenobacter sp. FMD4. The sequence goes on along the minus strand of NZ_JBZYWH010000007.1, from coordinate 72,583 downwards.
AAAAAGGCAAAATGCCCAGCCAAATACCTGCTTTCCCCAGCCATTCAAATAAACCTCGGAAACGCGAAAGCACAGTCAGTAGAATTGACTCCATAAGGTCGGAAATGAGTGAAGGGGCTCAAGGTATGATTTGGTGGGACGATTTTAAGCACCCCCAAACAAGGATCTTGGCTACGAACGTCTGACTAACAGCAGTTCCAGTAGTTGCCGCACACGTTTTACACTCAGATTCGGGTGCCAAAGCTTAAAGCCGCGCCGTTTCGAAATAGCACAAACCGACAGCCAATCAACCGTTACTCGAAATACTCCCGCCCCTTCTCGTCAATGTAACCAGTGCGGCCATCGGGCGTAGTCACGCGGGCCACACCGGCCACGAAGGGTTCGGCGCTGGCGTACTTGGGCTTCACGATGAGCTTGCCAGCTGGGCCGAGGTAGCCGTAGCGGCCCTGCTGCTCCACGATGGGGTAGGCAAATCCGTTTTGCTCCGTGGCCTTGATAGCATCGTACTGGGTGGGCAAGCGCAAACGGCCGCGGTTATCCACCACGCCCCACTTTGGGCCTTGGCGCACTAGTAGCAGGCCGTCGCGGTATAGGTCGCGCACTTCGTCGTACACGGGTGGCACCACAGCAGTGCCCACGGTAAAGCGAAAACCCACTTTGCCGTTCTGCTGCACCGGGTCGCCCTGGGCTAGAAATTCTTCCTCCATCACGTCCGCTGATTCGACGAGGCGCTTGCCCGTGATAGAAATATCGAAGGTGTCGTGGCCGATGCTGACGGTGGCGCGGCCGTTGTGGAAGTTGCCCGCCCGATCATACTGCACCGGCGTCAGAAAATTGCCAGCCCCGTCGATGTACCCGTAGCAGGGGCCGATGCGCACCCAGGCTACCTCGTTGATAAACGGACCGGCCTCATCGTAGCGCAGCGGCAGCACCAGGCGGCCGCGCCGGTCGGCGTAACCCCATTGGGTGCCTTTGCGGAACGGAACGAGGCGGGCCGTAGCGGGCTGGGCCGCGGCCGTAGCATGGCTGAGCAGCACTACCAAAGGCAGCCAGGCAAGGCATTTCATAGGTGGAGTGTTGGAAGGTGGAGGGGGTTCCAACATCCCGAAAATACACAATTTTATTGAAGTCAAGAATTTAGCCCGCGAATACTGGCCCGCGGCTGAGCGGCAAGCCTTGCTTTAAGCATACGCTCGGCGGTATCTTCGGGCTGGTGGCGGCCCTGGTACGTCTGCACCTTCTGTTACGCGCTAAGGGCAATGAAAGCAGCCACTGACTATCCGCGCTTCCTGTTCACTTGCTCGGCGCTTACTGCCGAGCAAGTCGCTTTTTTTCACCGCCACGGCTTTCTTCATTTCCGTCAATTTGTGAATGCTGCCGGGGTGCAGGAGTTGTTAGGGGCCATCGAGGAAGTACAGCAGCGCTGGCTAAGGCAAGGGCTAAAGAAGGTAAACGGCATTCCGATCAAGTACGGCCGCGACGTGGACGGCTCACGCATGGTGCAGCGCTTTGCGTTTGCCTCGCAACACAGCTCGGTACTGGAAAATTTTTTGCGGGATCCGCGCCTGCAAGCCCTGATGTCGTTGCTGGAAACACCGAATGGTCGCATCGGCGCAGCAGAAAAAAATGGCTTAGTCGTCAGTCACTACGTGAATGCAACCGGTAGCGAGTTTTCGCAAATGGGCTGGCACACCGATGCGCTGCGCGACCTGTTTGATGGTCGTCGCATCAGCCCCATGCTGAATGTAGGCTTGCATCTCGATGCCTGCCCCGCCACCAACGGCGGACTGCGTGTGCTGCCCGGCACGCACCGGCAGCCGCTACACGACCTGCTGTTTCGCAAGCGGTACTTCAGCAGCCACGAACCCGATCCGCAGGAACTCGCCATCGAAACCGAAGCCGGCGACCTAACTGTGCACGACGGCCGCCTGTGGCACCGCGTGGCTCGCTCACCGCTGATGGGTGAGGCGTCGCGGCGGCGAGTGATGTACGTGCCCATTGTGGCCGGTCGCTACCAGCCCCGGCACGCCGATAGCGCCACGCCTTTCTACCTGCGGTTTCTGCATCTGGTGCGGTGAGCAGACTTTGCGGTGCAAGAAGGATGCTGTGTCGTACCTTGGCTGCCGATCAAATTCTACCCGGCGCCGATGTCTCGCCTGACTTTTTCCCTACTTGCAGCCGCTGGGCTGCTACTCGCTGCCGCGCCCGATGCGCAGGCGCAGAAGAAAAATGCCCTTGCGGGCCGTATTGATGCGCTGGCCACCCGCGTAGAGCCGCAGGTAATAGCCTGGCGCCGCGATATTCACGAAAACCCGGAACTCGGCAACCGTGAAACGCGCACGGCGGGCATCATTGCGGCGGAACTGAAGCGCCTCGGGCTGGAGGTGCAGACCGGCGTGGGCAAAACTGGCGTAGTGGGTATTCTGCGCGGCGGCAAGCCTGGCCCCGTGGTAGCCCTGCGCGCCGATATGGACGCGCTGCCCGTAACCGAGGACCGCAAAGTGCCCTTCGCCTCCAAGGTGCGCACCCAGTACAGCGGGCAGGAGGTGGGCGTGATGCACGCCTGCGGCCACGACTCGCATGTGGCCATGCTGCTGGGTACCGCCAACGTGCTCAGCCAGCTGAAAAAGGACCTGCCTGGCACGGTGAAGTTTGTGTTTCAGCCCGCCGAAGAAGGACCGCCCCCCGGCGAGGAAGGCGGCGCGGCGCTGATGGTGAAGGAAGGCGTGCTCAACAATCCCAAAGTGGACGCCATTTTCGGTTTGCACATCAATGCCCAGACGGAAGTCGGGCAGATCAAGTACCGCGCTGGGGGCATGATGGCCTCGGCCGACGTGTTCCAGATTCGGGTGAAGGGCAAGTCGGCGCACGGCGCGTACCCTTGGCTGGCCGTCGATCCGGTGGTGGTGTCGTCGCAGATTGTAGTGGCCCTGCAGAGCATCGTGAGCCGCGAGGTGCAGCTGACCGAAGATGCCGCCGTGGTGACGGTGGGCATGGTACACGGCGGCGTACGCAACAACATCATTCCTGAGCAAGTAGAGCTGCAGGGCACCTTGCGCGCCCTCAATGCCCAAACCCGCGAGCAACTGGCCAAGAGCGTGCAGCGCGTGGCAACCAACATTGCCGAGGCTGCCGGCGCTACTGCCGAAGTGGAAGTACGTCCGGCCGCCCCACTCACTTACAACGACCCGCAGCTGACCACGCGCATTCTGCCTTCGCTGCGCGCCGTGGCCGGCGCCGGCAATGTGAGCGAGATGAAAGCTGTAACCGGCGCCGAGGACTTCGGCTGCTACCAGGAGAAGGTGCCCGGCGTATTTCTGTACCTTGGCGGCATGCCCCGCGGCGCCGACCCGGCTACCACCGGCCCGCACCATACGCCCACATTCTTCCTCGATGAAAGCGGCTTTGGGCTGGGCGTGCGCACGTTGTCGCGCTTAGCGGTGGATTACTTGGCTGGCGTCATCCGGTAAGTAGGCTTTTCGGATATAACAAACCGCCCTCCCGCCAGCCGAAATTTCGGTTGGCGGGAGGGCGGTTTGTTATATCCAAGCTCAATAAACGAAGAATTGAGAGCCAGCGCCCGCAGTGCGGAAAAGTGCTATTCAGAACGAAGTTGACGACAGAAAGGCCATTGAATCAGGTTTTGTATATAGCCTATTTACTACATTAAGATGGCTACGCAGGACAGCTATAAATGGTTGATGTTTAAGAGGTATTTATTTTTAAGCTGCTTTTTTTAAAATGTGTACTTATAAATTTCTGATATGTTAAAATAATGTTAATTTGAGCCCTTCTTCGATCCGCTTCGAAGTCGTCCTACTTTTCCACAACCAAACCATCGTTCTATGTTTAACAAGTACACCGCCCTTGGGCTGGTGCTGCTCAGCAGTGCCTCTATACAAGCACAAGACGCCGCTCGCAGTCCGCAGCGCGTCAACGGCGCCAACGGACTGCCGCAGCTGGTGGCGTTCGAAGCCGGCGCCCGCTTCAGCGACGCCCGACAAGCCCTAGCCTCTGCACTGCCGATTACCGCCAACGACGAGCTGCGCGTGGCGCGTACCGATGCCGACGAGCAGGGCTTCGCGCACGAGAAGTTTCAGCAGTACTTTAAGGGCGTAAAAGTGGAGCACTCCTCGTACTCCGTGCACAGCCGCAACAGGCAGATCGAAGCTATTAGCGGTGATTTTGCCCAGCTGCCCGCCGAGCTGAGCGTACGCCCGACGCTGTCGGCCAGCACGGCCTTGCAGCAGGCGCTGAGCTTCGTGCGTGCCAACCGCTACATGTGGCAGGATGCGCAAGAAGAAGCCTTGCTGAAGCAAATGGAGCAGAACCCGAACGCTACGTACCGGCCCACCGGCGAGCTGGTAATCGTGCAGAACGGCCTGTCGATGGATGCCGCCAAGGCCGGCAAGCATACGCTGGCCTGGAAGTTTGATGTGTACGCCCAGCAGCCCGTGAGCCGCGCCTACATCTATGTGGACGCCAACACCGGCGAAATCGTCTTTCAGGACGCCATCATCAAGCACGCCGCTGCTACCGGCACGCTGGCCACGCGCTACGCCGGCTCCCAAACCACCACCACCGACTCGTACGCGCCCAGTACCGGCGGTACGGCCTACCGTCTGCGCGACGTGAGCCGCGGTTCCGGTGTTCTGACTTACAATTGCCGCAAGAGCAACAGCTACACCAACGCCGTTGATTTCACCGACGCCGACAACAACTGGACGGCCACAGAGTACAACAACGCCAATTTCGACAACGCCGCGCTGGATGCGCACTGGGGCGCGCAGGGTACATACGACTATTTTAAGAACGTACACGGCCGCAACAGCTACAACAATGCCGGCGCCGCTATTCGCAGCTACGTGCACTTTGATGACACGCCCGGCGACGGCAAAGGCTACGAAAACGCCTTCTGGGACGGCTCGCGCATGACATATGGCGACGGTTACACCCGCTTTCAGCCGCTGACTTCGCTGGACGTGGCAGCTCACGAAATCGGTCACGCGGTGTGCTCTTCAACGGCCAACCTGACCTATTCTTACGAGTCGGGCGCTTTGAACGAAGGCTTCTCTGATATCTGGGGCGCGGCCGTGGAATACTACAAGGCACCCACCAAGCAAACCTGGCTGATCGGCGAAGACATCGACAAAGTGCGGCCCTCGCTGCGCTCGATGAGCAACCCCAACGCCGAAAATCAACCTGATACTTACAAGGGTACTTACTGGTATGCCGGCACCGGCGACAACGGCGGCGTGCACACCAATTCGGGCGTGCTCAACCACTGGTTTTACCGCCTCGTGGTGGGCGGCAGCGGCACCAACGACATCGGCAACAGCTTCAGCGTGACGGGCATCGGCATGGATGCTGCCGCCAAGATTGCCTACCGCACCGAGAGCGTGTACCTGACTTCTTCGTCGAACTACGCGGCGGCCCGCACTTACTCCATCCAGTCGGCCAAAGACCTGTACGGTGCCGGCTCGGCCCAGGAAATTGCCGTAACCAACGCCTGGCACGCCGTGGGTGTGGGCGCTGCGTACGGCGGTGGCACCACTCCGCCGCCCACCACGGTTACTTACTGCGCTTCGAAGGGCAACAACGTATCGTACGAATGGGTCGATCTGGTACAACTGGGCTCGATCAACCGTTCGTCGGGCAAAGACGCGGGCTACTACAACGGCACGGCGTTGAGCACCTCGGTAGCTGCCGGCTCGTCGCAGACCATCTACTTCAGCGCGGGCTTTGCCTCCACGGCTTACACCGAGTACTGGAGAATCTACATCGACTGGAACCAGGACGGCGACTTCACCGACGCGGGCGAAACCGTGGTATCGGGCTCCTCGTCGAGCAGTGGTACGCTGAGCAGCACTTTCACCGTGCCCAGCACGGCCAAGAGCGGCGCTACCCGCCTACGGGTGGTAATGAGCGACAACTCAGCCACCACTAGCTGCAACAGCTACACCTACGGCGAAACCGAGGATTACACCGTGAACGTGACCGGCGGCACTTTCGCCCCGACGACTTTCGCCGGTATTGCCTCTGCTACGCAGCTCGGCCACGAGGAAGCCCGTACGGCGCACGTATTCCCGAACCCCGCCACCGAAATGGTGCGCGTAGCCCTGCCCGGCCACATGCCCGTGCAAGCGGTGCAGGTGTTTGACGCCCGCGGTGCCGAGGTGAAAGTACGCCTGCTGGAAGACGGGCAGGTAGACGTCAGTGGCCTGAAAGCCGGTATCTACCAGCTGAGCATTTCCGACGGCCAGAAAGCTTTCCACTCGCGCTTCGCCAAGCAATAAGCTCGCGGCGTAAGCTGCTTGCCCAAAGCCCGCTGCACTTCGGTGCGGCGGGCTTTTTGTTTGCCGATGGGCCGGGTGGTTTCTTTGTGACCTTTTTCCGCCGCTGCCTTGTTATCGGCCCTTCATCTGCTATTTCTGACATGCACATAGCCCTCGTTACCTGCGACGCGCTGGCCAAGTACGCAGCCACCAACGTGGCCGTGGAAGACCAGCAAATCCAAGCCTACCTCGAAGCCCGCGGCCTGCAGGTTTCCTACGTTTCCTGGACCGACGCCAGCGTGCGTTGGGAAACCTACGATGCGGCCGTACTGAAGTCGCCTTGGGACTACTTTGAGCGTCCCGCTGAGTTTCATCAGTGGCTCAACGAGCTGGATGCCCGCGGCGTGCGCCTGCTCAATCCGACCAGCATCGTGCGCTACAATGCCGACAAAGCCTACTTGCGCGACATGGAGCAAGCCGGGGTGCCTATCGTGCCCACGCAGTGGCTTGGGCGTGGCAGCCGCGTGGAGCCGGCCGCCCTGCTGGCGGAGTTGGCTACCGACCGCCTAGTGCTGAAGCCTACCGTGAGCGGCGGCGCGAAAGATACCTTTGCCCTCACCCAGGTAGAGGCGGAAGCCGCCACCGCGCAGCTGCAGGCCTTGGTAGACGAAGCCGATTTCCTGGCACAACCCTTCCTGCCTCAGATTCAGACCTCCGGCGAATGGTCGTTGATCTACTTCGGCGGCGAGCTTAGCCATTGTGTGCGCAAAACGCCTAAGTCCGGCGACTTCCGCGTGCAGCACTTCCACGGCGGTAGCATCCACACCGAAACGCCGCCCGCCGATATTCAGCGCATCGCCGCCGACATCGTAGCGCGTTTCGCCGAGGGCTGCCTCTACGCCCGGGTGGACGGAGTAGAAGCCCCCGACGGAGGTTTCTGGCTGATGGAGCTGGAGCTGATCGAGCCGTTTTTGTACATGGACTCAGAAGGCGAAGCGGCCTTCGAGCGGTACTACCAGGCGCTGCGCCGGCTGCTACATCAGTAAGCCGGACAATGGTGCCACGGCTTCATAAGTCGTAACAGCGCTCATTTTAGGCCGCGGGTACTTCTCGGTGGAAGTCGAAATACTACCGGGGTAAACGCAGTGGTGCCACGACTTCATGAGTCGTGGCACCACTGCGTTCAAAGGCCTCGCGTAATTCGGGCCGTTAGAAAGAACCGCAATTAGAAGCCGTACCCTACAAAGCCGCCATCCACTGCCAAGGTCTGACCAGTAATGTAGCTGGCGGCCGGCAGGCATAAGAAGGCCACGGCAGCAGCCACTTCCTGCGGCTCGCCGACGCGGCGCATGGGTGTGCGGCTGATTACTTCGTCGCGGTAAGCTTCGTTGCTGAGCACGCCGGCGGCTAGCGGCGTCTGGATGTACCACGGTGCCACGCAGTTTACCCGAATACCATCAGCAGCCCACTCAGCGGCGAGGTAGCGCGTGAGCTGTACCATGGCCGCTTTGGTCATGCCGTACACAGCGCCGGTGCGCACCGAAGTCAGCCCCGCCACCGATGACACATTCACGATGGCGCCTGCGCCGCTGGCCTGCAACAACGGATGTGCCAGTTGGCTCAGTCCAAAGGCCGAGTCTAGGTTGGTTTGCATCACGCGCTGGTATTCATCCTGGGAGTACTCGACGGTAGGCTTGCGGATGTTGGTGCCCACATTATTAACCAAGCCATCGAGCCGGCCCCAACGGGCCTGTACTTCCGCTATCAACGCCTGACGGCCTTCGGGTTGGCTGACATCGGCGGCCAAGGCGTGGGCATCAAGGTCCTGCTGCTGCCACGCCGCCACCGCTTCCTGCAGCGGTTCCAGGCGGCGGGCCACGCAAATGACCGTAGCGCCAAAGCCCAGCAGCTCGGCCGCTACCGCCGCCCCGATGCCGGCAGAAGCTCCGGTAACTACGAAAACTCGGTTTTGCAGCGACCAGCGCGCAGTGGCATCAGCGGGAAAAGGCATATTGGGAGGACTAAGTGCTCAGCTGAAAGTGGGTGCACAGCAAGGCCGTACGACTTACTTGTAGCTGAGCGGTTATTTCAGTTGGTATTCCAGCTTGAGCAAAAGCAGGCCGTAGCCGTCGTTGCGGTCGGGGTTGGCGCGTTGGCTTACGTCGTCGAGGTGGTCGGTGGAGGTAAAGCCGTAGGTAGCTTCGGCCGTCAGCCAGAAGCGCTGGGCCAGGTAAAAGGTGAGGCCACCGCCCACGGGTGCCACCAGCGCCGTGGCCGTATAGTCGGGGCGCTCAGGAGCCAAGTACACGGTGTTGGTAGTGGGGCGGTCGGTGCCGTTGTAGGCCTTGGGGTTGTAAAGCAGGTAGCCCAAGCCGGCTTGCAAAAACGGCTTGACACGGGCGTGCTCGTAGCGCGAGGCAGTGTACCAGCTCGGGTCGCGCAGGGGCTCGAAGCGCAGAAAGGTGGTCACCGACAAATTGGTACCGCGGAAGGCCAGGTTGCGCGCCGGTAACTGGTCGCGGGCGCCCAGCACAAAGCCAGTGACTTCGCCGCCTACGCTCCAATGCGGCCGCCAGGTATAAATGACGCCCAGCTGGCCTGCCGGGCCGATAAAGTTCTCGCCTGGGCTGGAGGTCAGGTCGCCGGTGTACATAGCGGCACCGCCGCCGGCCACCAGGCGTAAGGGGCCGCGGTAAAAAGCACGGCCTTGGCGGTCATAGTGGCGACGAGGAGCCTGAGCGGCGGCGGCTAGCGGAGCCAGCAGCGCCACGCCGAGCAATAGGGGGGTGATGCGCACGTACAAACAAAGATGGTAAGCAGGCCCGATACGCCGCCCGGCCCGGCGGCGTTGTCGGGCACCGCCTATTTGAACATCCCTTTGGGGTCGGGCATTTTTTCTTTGAGGTTGCTCACCAGCTCAAAATCAACGCCTGCGAGGCTGGAGCCGCTGCCTTTGTGCAAGGATTCCCAGGCCTGGGCGTAGTCATTCTGGTAGTACTGCACCCACGCCAGCTGCTGCCACGTGTAGGAGCTGTTGGGGTCCACGGCCAGGGCCTTACGCAGGTTTTCTTCGGCTAGCTTTAGGTCCTTGGCTTTCTTATTCTGACCGTAGCGCAGTGCATATAAGCCACCGAGGTCGGTCAGTACCTGTGCATTGTTGGGCGACAGCGCCAAGCTTTGGGTAAACAGGCTCATGGCCTCGTCCACCGAAGTATTGGCCGACAGCAGGCCGAGTCCGCGATAAGCTTCGGGATTTTTAGGGTCGAGCAGCCACGCCAGGTTGAAGCGGTAGCGGGCGGTATCCACCTGGCCTTCGGTGAGGTATTCGTAGCCTTTATTGCTGAAGAACTTGCTGGCTTCGGCGCGCGAGGCAAAGCTCTGTTCCAGGCCTTTCAGAAAGGATTCGCCCACGAGCTGTTGGGCCGCTTCGGGCGCTAGGCCGCCAAACAGCGGCAACTGGCGGCGGGCGCTCAGGGGCACATCGGCGGCCGCGGCGCCTTTCGTCTTGACCTTGGTTTTTTGGGCTACTGCGGGGCTGACGAGCAGCGTGGAGCAGCAGGCCAGCAGGAAGGAAATTCGTTTCATGGAGAAAGCCAGGCCGCCCGGGTGGCGACGCTGCGGTAAAGGTACATTGCCGTTAAGGTAAGGCCTTAACGCAAAACTGCCCGCCAACATTTCGTAGGCGGGCAGGAAGTGCAAAAGCGGAGCCCGATCTGCTGCTTATCGAGCCGCTGGCTGCTCGCGGGCGGCCATAAACTTTGCCATCCACTGAATATCCCTCGCCACCGTGTGCTCTGTCTTGGCGACGGTCGGCTGACGGTCTGATGGTACGCGTTTGATTGTCACCCGTAAACTTACGCTGTCTAAAACCGGTTACTTCGCGCCACCCGCCCCCTCCACGCTGCCTATGGCTTCTACTTCTACCGAAACTCCCGCGGCCCTGCGTCGCGAGCTGGGTTTAGTCCAGGCCACCGCCCTGAACATGATCGACATGGTGGGCATCGGGCCCTTCGTGGTGCTGCCGCTGGTAATGCAACTGCTGGGGCCGTACTTCATGTGGGCGTGGATAGCGGGTGCGCTGCTCTCGGTGGTGGATGGGCTGATCTGGTCGGAGCTTGGGGCGGCGTACCCTGAGGCCGGCGGCTCGTACCGCTTTTTGAAACTGGCCTACGGCGAGCAGCGCTGGGGCAGGCTACTGTCGTTCTTGTACGTGTGGCAAACGCTGGTGCAAGCGCCGCTGGTGCTGGCCTCGGGCTCCATCGGCTTTTCGCAGTACGCCGGCTACCTCGTGCCGCTCGACGACGTGTGGCGCTTGACGCTCAACAACCAGGTAGTTGAAATTCTTTGGCAGCCGCGGCTGCTGAGTGGTGCTGTGGTGCTGGCGCTGGTGGCACTGCTGTACCGGCGCATCGGGAGCGTGGGCAAGCTGGGCGTGGCCTTGTGGGTAGGGGTGCTGGCCTTGCTGCTGGGCCTTATTGGAAGTGGCTTGCTGCTGGGTACCGAGCCTGTGCCGCTGCCGGGCTTCACGGCCGCGCCGCTAGCCGGAGCGCCAGCTACCGGGCTGCTGCTGGCTGTGGCGCTCGGTCAGGCCTCCGTCAAGACCATCTACAGCTACTTGGGCTACTACAATGTATGCCACCTTGGGGCCGAAATCCGCCAGCCGGAGCGCACCATCCCGCGGGCCATTTTCCTGAGCATTCTGGGCATTACGGTTCTGTATCTGCTGCTGAATTACGCCGTGGCGCACGTGGTGCCCTGGGCCGAGGCAGCGCGGTCGGAGTTTATCGTCAGCACCTTCGTGGAGCGGCTGTACGGGCCGCGCGCGGCGCAACTGGCCACGGCACTGGTGCTGTGGGTCGCTTTTGCCTCGCTTTTCGCGGTGCTGCTGGGTTATTCGCGCATCCCGTACGCAGCCGCCGCCGATGGCGAATTTTTGCCAGTATTTGGGCGGCTGCACCCTACCAAGCAGTTTCCGCATGTATCACTGCTGGTGCTCGGCGGCGCGGGCTTTGTGTTCAGTTTACTGTTTAAGCTATCGGAGGTCATCAGCGCCATTCTGGCCATGCGCATCGTGGTGCAGTTTGTGGGGCAGGCCATCGGGCTGGTGCGCCTGCGGCAGCGACGCGGCACGGCTGGGCTACCATTTCGCATGCCGCTATACCCGTTGCCAGTCATCGTGGCGGTGCTGGTGTGGCTGCTGGTTTTCTGGAGTACCGGGGTGCAGTTTATGCTGTCGGGCCTGGCTATGATAGCGGTGGGGGTGGGCGTATTCCTGATCTGGAACCGGCAGCAGGGCCGCTGGCCGTTTGGGTCGGTTGCCGGGCCTAATGCTGCACCTGTTGCCATCGACCCGAATAAGAAGCTCTAAGCTTGCCAACGCAGGCAGCCACGCAACCACGCTCAACGCGTCATTTCATTAGGGCCGCCACGTGTTGTAAATAGTACAGGGCGTTGTGCTGGCTTCGTGCTCAGGTATCGTTTCAGGAAAGCTTGACTGTTGCGTAGGCGCGCTTCTCCTTTCTGTACGGCTGCCGAAAGCTCCCGAACCATGGTTTGACTTACTTCATCATCAAACCTTACCGCCGCCAATATGGTACGAGCCTGCTGTAGGTCCGCTGCAATGGGCGGCAGGAACTGTTGAAGCTGGGCGTCGGTTTTGATGGGCTGGAACTGATGGTTGTAGTAGTCGAAGAAGCTATTCAACCGGGCAATGGCGCGTTGGGCCTGCTGCTGCGCACGGTTGTATTCGTTTAGCATGTGGTTGTGCCGGGCTACTCCGTAATCGTAAAGCCGACGATGGCTGGTAGTTAAGTACAAGTCGGCCAAGTTGTGCCGCAACTCCTGCTGCTGCACCCGCCGACTGGTTGTTCGTAGTTGCTGCTCGATGCTTTGCTGATCGTACACCGTCAATGAATCGGAATACGCAAAGGGTTGAGCTGGTGCCGCTGGGGCCGTATTCTGCTGAAAATTTGTAAACGAGTAAGGCGCCGTTAGCAACTGCCACATGGGGTCAAATGGCAGGCGTGTGCGCACAAAATCGGCAGGAGCAGCTTTGAACATGTCAGCTCCAGGCTTGGGTGCCGGCGCACCCTTGGAGCCGCGCCCAGTAACGGGAGTAGGATCCATGATATGCCACTGATTCCCAAGGCGGGTAACACACCAGGCATGTGGCCACGGTAACAGGCGCCCGTCGGGCTGTTTTATAAATCCGGGCACGACGTAGGTTTTCAGGCCAAGCCCGTTGGCCAACGCCGCGTACAGCTCAGCAAACTCCGCACTCATGCCGGTGCGTTGGCTGAGCGCCTGCTGCACTGTCTCAGCTGGCTCAGCCTCAAAACTGTTAGAGACTTGCGCAGGAACCTGGTAACGGATGTTGTGGGCTACCCAAGTAAATGCTGCCCACGCTTGCTCATCTTCGGTCTTGAACGACGCCCGAATGTAGCGCACCAAGCCACCCACCGAATGAGTGGATGAATCAGGCACCTGCTGCATGCGGGCGTCCACCGCAGGGTAGGCTGCTGAAGCTTGAGGAACGTTAGCCTGTTGGGCTAGCACAGGAACAGAAATCAGCATTGAACCGGCCGCGGCCAGCTTAACAGCTACGCGAGTAAACACAATAGAAAGGCGGAATAGAGAGGTTTAAAACAAACGAATGGCCATAAAAATAGGCAGCGGCCTAGGTTATCCGCCCTGGCCGCTGCCTCAACAGTGAGAAATAATAGCTTCTGCTTAGCCGCGGCGCAGCACCGCGGCGGCTTCCTTGGCGAAGTACGTCAGGATGGCGTCGGCGCCGGCGCGTTTGATGCTTAGCAACACTTCCATCATGGTCCGCTCGCCGTCCAGCCAGCCGTTTTGGGCGGCGGCTTTCACCATGGCGTATTCGCCCGATACGTTGTAGGCCGTCACGGGCAGGTTGGTGTGCTGCTTCACGTCCCGAATCACGTCGAGGTAGCTTAGGGCGGGCTTCACCATCACCATGTCGGCGCCTTCCTGCTCGTCGAGCAGCAGCTCGCGCAGGGCTTCGCGGCGGTTGGCCGGGTTCATCTGGTAAGTTTTCTTGTCGCCGCGTTTCGGGGCCGAATCCAAAGCGTCGCGGAAGGGGCCGTAAAAAGCTGAGGCGTACTTAGCCGTGTAGCTCATGATGCTCACATGGCTGAACGCGTTGCGGTCGAGCACGTCGCGGATGTAGGCCACGCGGCCGTCCATCATGTCGGAGGGGCCGATGATATCGGAGCCGGCGCGGGCCTGGGCCAAGGCCATTTGGGCGAGAATTTCCAGCGTGGCGTCGTTCAGGATTTCGCCCGACTCGGGGTCCACTAGGCCGTCGTGGCCGTCGGAGGAATAGGGGTCCATGGCCACATCGGTCATGATGGCCACGTCCGGAAACTGCCGCTTAATCTCGGCTACGGTGCGCAGGTACAGGCCCTCGGGGTTGGTGCTTTCGGTGGCCATGCGGTCCTTCACCTTGTCGTCGAGGCCGGGGAAAGGCGCGAAAGCCCGGATACCCAGCTCCACGCACTGCCCGATTTCGTCGATAAGGCGGTCGGGCGAAAGGCGGAAGATGCCCGGCATGGAGTGAATTTCCACGGCCTTGTTCTGCCCGTCGATGAGAAACACCGGGTAGATGAAGTCGTTGGTGGTGAGGGTGGTTTCCTGCACCAGGTCGCGAATAACTGCCGACTTGCGGTTGCGCCGCGGGCGGTGAGTGGGAAGTATAGCCATGAGAACGTGTGAATCAACCGGGCAAAACAGCCGGAACAAAGATAAAGTTGCCGGGACGAGTGGCTTTACTTCCAGCTTCCGGCGTAGCCGCGAGCCGCCAAGACGACTCCCAAAATGCAAAAGGCGCCACCTATTGCCAAGCCGGCACTACCTCCAATGGCTATACCCAAAATGGCACCCCCGATGGCAAGGGCTGTACCCGTTAAGAAGAAAGCATCATCCACTCCCGTCTGGGGCTGCCTTGGGTTGGTAGGGTGGGTTGACTTTTGCAGATTTGGACGCCGCAGGCTTAATCCTTCTTCGACATCAGTGCCTGCTGGTGCTTTTTCAAGCCGGAGGTGCTGCCGAAGCGACGAGTTGCGGCGCATTTTGCCAGGCAAAGGTGTGAACGTGAGAGGCGCCGTTATGCTAGCCTCCAAGGGCTGGAAAGCGGAAGGTGGCTCCACTGCGTCAGCCTCTAAAGGCGCACTAGGGGGCATTGTCCCGGGGCTGAGGGCAAAGCGGTAAGCTTCGCGCCCGGGCCGACAACTGCTTATCGCCGCCAGCAGCACGAGGCACCAATGAGTAATTGTTTTCCGCATAGCTGAGTTTCACCAAATCCAGCCTCAATAACAGCAATAGGGCGGACCACCCGAAACCAAAAAAACGCCGCTCCGGACGTTAACCCGGAGCGGCGTTTTTGTTCAAGAGTGACTGGTTGCCGCTCGTTAGTTGCTTTTGCGCGGTGCAGCGGCATCTTCTACCTGCCAAGCCGCCCGCGGGATGCGCGTCGGTTCGGGACTTTGCGAATCATGCAGCAACATTACTGTGCGCTCGGTATCGGCTTCGGTCCGCAAGGCCGGAGTCTGAAAAGCGCTCTTGCTGCTTTGGCAGCCGGTGAAAGATAAGCAGCCCAGCAGAGCCAAGGCCAGTACGTAACGCATTGTCATAGCGAAAAGTAAATGTCGGTATCAGCAGCGAAGCTACCCGGAGCTTCAGTCGTCAAACCGCCGTACTCGGCCGATGCGTTCCGTAGCAGATTAGAATTCCATAATTACCTGTTCAATCACGTCGCAAGCCTCGTGTAGCTGCTCCTCGGTAATTACCAGCGGCGGCGCAAAGCGGATGATGTCGCCGTGGGTAGGCTTGGCCAGTACGCCGCGCTCCATGAGCGTCACGCACACGTCCCAGGCGGTGCGGCCATCGGGGCGGGGCTTGATGACCACGGCATTGAGCAGGCCTTTGCCGCGAACCAGCTCCACCACTTCGGGGCGCTTGGCCTGCACGCGGCGCATCCGTTCGCGGAACACCTCGCCCAAAGCCCGGGCGTTTTCGGTCAGCTTTTCTTCCAGCAGCACATCCAGTGCGGCCACCAGCACCACGCAAGCCAGCGGGTTGCCGCCGAAAGTGGAGCCGTGCTGGCCCGGTTTGATGGTGAGCATGATTTCGTTGCGAGCCAGCACGGCTGATACCGGCAGTACGCCACCGCTCAGGGCCTTGCCCAGAATCAGAATATCGGCGTGCAGGCCTTCGTAGCAAGAAGCCAGCAGCTCGCCGGTGCGGCCGAGGCCGGTCTGAATTTCGTCGGCAATCATCAGCACGTTGTGCTTCTTGCAGATCTGGTGAGCGTGGGCCAAGTAGCCATCGTGCGGTACCACCACGCCGGCTTCGCCTTGGATAGGCTCTACCATAAAAGCGCACACGTGTGGGTCTTGTACAGCGGCTTCCAGCGCAGCCAGGTCGTCGTAAGGAATTACCTGGTAGCCGGGCATATAAGGGCCGAAGCCACTGGTGCTATCGGCGTCGGTGCTGAAGGACACGATGCCGGTAGTGCGGCCGTGGAAGTTGTGCTCGGCTACGATAATGCGGGCCTGGTTCGGGGCAATGCCTTTCTCTTCGTAGCCCCATTTGCGGGCCAGTTTCAGAGCGGTTTCCACCGCCTCAGCACCCGAGTTCATCAGCAGAGCCTTATCGTAGTTGAACAGCTCGCAGAGGTACTTTTCGGCACGACCGAGCTGATCGTTGAAGAAGGCGCGGGAGGTGAGCGTGAGTTTCTGAGCCTGCTCCACCAGGGCCCCGATGATGCGCGGGTGACAGTGGCCCTGGTTGACGGCCGAGTAGGCCGATAGGAAATCGTAGTAGTGCTTGCCTTCCACGTCCCACAGGTGCACGCCTTCGCCGCGGCTGAGCACCACCGGCAGCGGGTGGTAGTTGTGCGCACCGTACTGGTCTTCGAGCTGCATCAGAGCCTGGCTGCTCAGTTGGATGGGGGCGGCGGTAGCGGGGGGCGTGCTGACGGACATGGGCAAGAATGATTTGATGGGAGGGAAATCAGATCGGATTGCCCAAAAGTACGGAAAAGGGCTGCGTAGGATACCCGGTAGCAAGTAGCTGATCAATAACAAAATAAGTTAAGGCTCGTCTGCATAAGCTGTTGATGGGCGCCGCCGCTGGGTAGGCGCCGCAGCTATTGTTGGTATTCTTTCCTGCTACGAGGTATGGCTAATCAGTCGTTCTTCCGACGGCATCCCGTGCTTGGGGCGCTGCTTGGTTTGGTGTTGTTGTTAATAGTGGGGGGCTTCATCGGGTACAAAGCCACCGACAACGGTCGGAAGCTACTGCCGACCCTGGAAAACGCGAATATGCAGGTCGGCGACATCGGCGCCGATTCGCTCAAGGCCAAAATGCAGGTAAGCCTGCGCAACAATGCCCCCATTGGCATGCGCATCGACAGCTTCAGCTACGAAACGCGCATCGATGGCCAGCCAATGGCCCGGGGAGCCCAGGACAAGCCCACCGTAGTGAAGCGCCGCGGCATCAGTCAGATAGAGGTGCCCATGAGCGTGGATATGGGCGACCTGAAGCGCAAGATCAAGGAGATTCAGCAGGATTGCGTCGATGTGCAGATGCGGATGCAGATGTACACCCGGCTGCCCATCGTGGGTACGGAGCGCATTCCCGTGGACGTGACCCAGCGCGTGTACGTGCCGAAGATGCCCAAAATTGAGGTCGACAACGTGGATATTACCAAGCTCGGGCTCAACAACGGCGAGGCCATTGTGCATCTGAAGGTGACCAACTACAACCCCTTCCCCGTGACGATTCGCAGCGTGAAGTACAACCTAACCGTCGGCGGTGACGACATGGAGGTAAAAGGCGTCGAAACCAAGGATGTCTCGTTCCGCAAAAAAGGCGTTGAAACCATGCCTATTCGGGTAACCTTTGAGCCTAAAGCCATGCCCAAAGTAGCGTTCAAAGGCTTGTTTAAGGCCAAAAAAACGTCCTACACGCTCAACGGCTCGGCCGTAGTGGCGGCTGGCAAGCACAACCCCGAGGACATGACCATGACCTTTAACAGCGAAGGCACGCTGCAGGAACTGAAGAACATTCCGAAGAGCGGGGAGTAAGTCGCTGATCAGGCCGCTTCCAACACCCGCTGAGGTTGATTCCTGTGAGCGGTTTGCTCCAGCCGTTTAATCACGCGCTTGCCCATGCGCATGGTGGGCAGCTCGATAAGTCGGTAAGTAATGGTGGAAACTACCGTGGCTACCACGGCCAATAGGGAGTAGCGGAGCACATAATTGACTACAGCGCCGGTGGAGCCGGGAAGCTCCAGCAGATTGGCAAAGCCAAACTTATGCAGCCAGTGCAGCACCGCGAAGTGCGTCAGGTACATGCTGTAGCTGATGCGGCCCAGGTACTGTGTCACCCCATTGACGAGCCAGCGGTTGGGGTGCTGGCCCAGGGCGTAAGCAAACAGCACAAACACCACCCCAAACATCAGGTACTTGGGCACTACATCGCCCAGTGCCAGTCCGGCTAGCAGGATGAGGGAGCCCAGCAGCATGGCGCGGGGTGCAAACTCCTGGGCGGCCGGTTCGCCCGATTCTGGTCGCACCAAGAAAAACAGGCAGATGCCCAACGCGAAAACGGGCAGCTGCGTGGGAAACGACAGGAAAACAAAGTTGCTCCACAGCTCGTCGCCGCCGATTTGTAGTCGAGGGCCCAGCAACACGTTGTACAGTACCGCAATGCCGATGCTCAGTACCAGCAGCCCCAAGGCCCGGCGCCCCGTGTTTATCACGCCAAACAACGGCGGCACTAGCAGGTAAAAGGTCATTTCTACCGCAATAGACCACCCCCCGGGCACGATGCTGTTGATCCAGTACGGATTGAACCCGTTGGAAAAGCTCAGAGTGGCAGCCACGTTGGCCAAGGTAATTCCGGGCGCATCGCCCAGCCAGTAGCGCGGGCCTAAGCCATCTTGCCAGAGGTAGTAGGCTACGGCGCAGTAAAAAAGCGGCGCAATGCGAAAGAAGCGTCGCAGAAAGAAATTCAGGGTAGGGTTGTACTCATGCTTGTTGTGCCGGCCCATCGATAAGAACAGCGTGAGGGCGCTCATCACGTAAAACAACTGCACCCCGCGTGCTCCCTGCGTAATGGCCGAGGTCAGACTAGAGTCCTCGGGCAGCGGCGCGCCAAATAAGCCGCAGTGCACTGCCAATACCGCCAATACCGCTATGCCCCGCAAGGCATCGATGTACTCATACTTTTTGGTCTCCATTCGAATAGCTGATCCGCTGAGGGAAATAAGAATTGTGCGGCCAACATGGAGATTTTGAAGATGGAATTGAATTAAATTGTTGATTATAAATATTAAAGTGAATTAATATGGGAATAATGCAGCAGTAATGAGCTTCCGATATTGATGGAGGCCTAAGGACTTCGAATAGTGAAATAGCTTGTTGCGGGACTCAAGCCAAATTGCTGCTTGCGGTAAGGCTTGTTAAGACCACTCTGCTTATCATTACCCAGCGGCCCCTAAGCTGCCCTTCTGCCCATGAAAACGCTCCATCACAACGACGCTCCTTTAGCCGTAGGGCCCTACGCGCAAGCTATTGTAACAGGCGGCCTGGTGTTTTGCTCCGGCCAAACGCCCCTAAATCCTGCTACCATGCAGATTGAGGGCACCACCATTGAAGAGCAAACCTACCGCGTGCTCGAAAACCTCCGCATTGTGCTGTCGGCACAGGGCCTGGGGCTCAGCGACATTGTCAAGACGACGGTATTCCTGAAAAACTTTGCTGATTTCGGTCGCATGAACGCCGTGTACGCCGAGGTGTTCGGTACGCACCGCCCAGCACGTACCACCGTGGAAGTGTCGCGCCTGCCGCTTGAGGCGCTGGTTGAAATTGAGTGCATTGCGGCGCTGCGGCAGTAAGCACCAAGTAGCACAGTCATTTGCTTGAAAGGCCTCAACTGCGCTCAACAGGACGTTCTTTTTCAATTCAATCCGACAACTAGCTGCCACAAACGGGTGTCATAAGCATGACGCCCATTTAGCTCACAGACCACAGGCATTAGGAGCTATTAGTTGTTTTCCTGAAAATCCGGATGCGCCTGCTTGAGCAGTTGCTCATCTACGCGCAGCGTTTCCAGCCCGAAGTACAGGGCCGTTTCGGTGTTGACGTAGAAGTAATGGTTGGCCGACAGGTCCCAGCCGGTAATAAGTATGCGCTCCGGCTTGATGCCCAAAATGGGCGGAACTACCAAGTGCTTTTGCTGCTGCCGTTGCGCCTGGCGCAGCATTTCCTCGCGGGCCAGCAGTTGCTGGTCGTAGGAGGGAGCGTTCAGCAGCAACTCTCGCCACGCCCGCCGGGGCAGCGGCTGCACCAGCAGCGCTACTATGACCACCGTGAACAAGGTTGGCATGGGCCAGGCAGGCAGGCGTTTGGTGCGCAGTGCCGGGTTGGCCGCCACGGCCGCCCACACCACCGGGATGCTTGCCGAGAGCCAAAACAGCCACAGCGCGTTCTGCACGCGGTCGGGAAAGCCACGGTCGCCCATGGCTAGCAGCAGCAGCAGCAGGCTGCCGTATAAGCTAATCAGTAAGAAAGGCAGACCCAGGTGCCACGGCAGGCGCGGGGCGCTGGGTAGCTCGGCCTCGCGCTGCCAGCGCATAGCTACCAGCGCCCAGAAGCCCATCAGCCCAAGCCAAAGCAGCGTCCGGGCGTGGCCAAAAAAGCGGAGCGTGCGATAAAGCGCCTCGGGGATGAAGGCTAGCAGCGCCGCGAACAAGCTACGCTGGGTTGGGTTTTCGGCGTATTCATCGGCCATGCGGGCGAAGTTGCCCGGGGCTGCCAGCGCCGCAATGCCGGCTACAGCCGTCAGAGCCAGCACGGCCAGCCAGGCGCCGCGGGTGCGCGGGTGCAGCGCGGCCATCAGGCCCGTACCCAACAGGGTATGCAGCAGCGTCAGCTCGTTGGAGCCGGCGGCGGCCACGGCGCTCAGGCCCGCCACAGCCCACCACGCACCTTGCTTGCCTCGGTGTGGAGTACGCCCCGCCCGCACGCCTGCAATCAACGTCAGCACCACCCAGAGCCCGGCCAATTGGTACACCACGCTGCCCGTAAACCAGTACAGCGCCGGGTATATCCGCGGAATAATCTGAAAATAAGCCAGCACCAAGGTGCCCGTCAGCACCACAGCCTCCACTCGCGGCCGCGCGGCGGGGCTCAGCGTACGTACTCCAAGGTAAGTCACCGCGTAGCTGATGCTCAGCACCAAAAAAGGCGTTAGGCGCAGGCCGTCGTACCAGCCGTAATGCATTGGGTTTGCCCCCACCACTACCAGCGACGAAAAGAACCGTCCGGTCCAGTTGAGGTACAAGTCACGCTGCCCGGCCCAAAAGCCAAATTGCCGGGCATTGGCGGCGTTAAAATAATCATCCATGAACGGATGATTGAAGTAGCTGAGCAGGGCTAACGGAAGCAGGGCTACGAGCAGCAGCCCAACGGGCAGCACCCAGCGCCACGATAAACGGGCCGAACGACTTAAGGACATAAGGTCAAAACAATGGCTAGGCAAGGTACTTCCAATCTGAGGAGTATTTTTGCCCCGCGTCGCTGTTGCCGCTTTGTCTTATGCCCACTCCCCCCAAGCTGCTTCAGCCCGGCCCCGGCGACTACTACTTCACCCCCGAGGGCTACATGGTCTTTACCGAACAGTATCACCTGCGCCGCGGCAGCTGCTGCGCCAACGGCTGCCGGCACTGCCCGTGGAAATCCAAAAAGGCCGCGAAGCGTTAGCCTTGGCTGAGTAGAAGTCATCCTGACCCGCCAATCCGCTACCAGCCCTTACGGTTGGCGGGAGGGTGGGTGAGGCCCCCGGTTATGGTAGTTACCACCGTGTTAGTAGTCGCCCAACATCCTATTAGCCACTATTTTTCGACAGAAGTTTGACTAGTCCAGACTTTTGCCGATATTTGCGCCCCTGTTTCCCGTATTGTCACTTCAAGTACACACATAGCCATGGCCCGAGTTTGTGATCTGACCGGCAAGCGTACGCGCGTTGGTAACAACGTGTCGCACGCCAACAACAAAACGAAGCGTAAGTTCTACCCGAACCTGCAGAAGAAGCGCTTCTATATCCCCGAGGAAGATGCTTGGGTAACCCTGCGCGTGGCCGCTTCGACCATCCGCACGATCAACAAGAACGGCATCATGGCCGTGCTGAAGAAAGCCAAGCAGGAAGGCTACGTAGTTTACTAGTCAGCCGCGTTCCGACCGGAGCGCATAGCTGTTGTTTTCAGAGAAGCGAGATTCAAGCTGACCTTGCCGCCGCGTGCGCGCAACGTCAGCTTGAATCTCGCTTCTTTTGCTTTAGCTGCCGAGGTGGCGCCAAGGCATGGCGTCGGCAAAGCCTGCTGTATTGCTTATGAAATGTATTTCGAGTTGGCTCCGCCGAGGAGCTGTTGCGCTATTCTGCCTGAGTACCATGTCTACTGAGCCCGCGCAGGCCCAGCGGCAAGCCGGCCCCGGTCGTCCCACTGATTTCCTGGACCCGGCGTTTCACCGTGGGCGGCGTGAGCTGCTGCGCCAGCAGATGCCGGCCGGCTCGGTGGCAGTGCTGTTTACGGCCCCTGTGCGCAACCGCGCCAACGACGTCAACCACATCTTTCATCAGAACCCTGACCTGTACTACCTCACCGGTTACGACGAGCCCGACGGCGTGCTGCTGCTCTTCAAGGAACCGCAAAACCTGGGCGGACAAAGCGGCGTGACCGAAGCCCTCTTTGTGCAGCCGCGGGACCCGAAGCGCGAGCTGTGGACCGGGCGCCGCCTCGGGGCCGAGGGCGTGAAGCAGCAGCTCAAGTTGCAGTACACCGCCGACAACCGCGAATTTGCCGCGGCCCCCATTCCGTGGAGCCGCTTCAGCAAGGTGCTGCTGCTGGATCTGCCCACCGACGTACGCGACGACCCCCAGGACCCCGCCGACCTATTCAGCCTAATGGCTACGTTCCGCCAGAAAGCCAACCTGCCCTCTGATTTCAACCTTGGCATTGCGGAAGCGCACAAGCTCATCCAGCGCTACGGCCTAGATAACCCCACCGAATTGTGGCCCTATCTGACCAACATGGTCAGCGCGCAGCCGCAAGTGGCCGCCGATGCCTTCGTGCAGGCTTACCTCAAGGCCGACAGCAACGCCGAGCGGCAGAAAGTAGTAGCGTCGCAGCCCGTGTCGCGCTTCGATGGCGCAGCCTTGGGCGAATGGCTAACTCAGCTGCGCGAGGTAAAAACACCGGAAGAAGTGCAACTGCTGCGCCGGGCCGTGCGCATCTCGGCCGTAGGGCAGCAGGAAGTGATGAAGGCCGTCAAGCCCAACATGAGCGAAATGGAAGTGCAGGGCCTGCACGAGTACGTGTACAAAAAGTACGGCGCTGAGTTTGAAGGTTACCCGAGCATTGTGGGTGCCGGCAACAACGCCTGCGTGCTGCACTACGAAACCAACGATAAGCCGCGCATCGGCAACGACCTGATCCTGATGGACTGCGGGGCCGAGTACCATGGCTACACCGCCGATGTGACGCGCACGGTTCCGCCTTCGGGCAAGTTCTCTGCGGAGCAGCGCCAGATCTACGAGCTGGTGCTGGCGGCGCAGGAGGCAGCCTTCAAGGAATGCAAGCCGGGCAGCGAGTTTCAGGCGCCGCACCGGGCCGCGCAGCAGGTCATCAGCGAAGGGCTCAAGCGCCTCGGCTTGGCGAAAACCGAGGCTGAGGTAGGCCGCTACTTTCCGCACGGCACCTCGCACTACTTGGGGCTGGATGTGCACGACCGCGGCACCTACGGCCCGCTGAAGGCGGGCAACGTCATCACCGTGGAGCCGGGTATCTACATTCCCGAGGGCAGCCCCTGCGACAAAAAGTGGTGGAATATTGGCGTGCGCATCGAAGACGACATCTTGATTACGCCCGGCGGCTACGAAAATCTTTCACAGGAAGCGCCGCGCACAATTGCTGAAATAGAGGCGCTGATGGCCAAACCCAGTGCCCTGGACGACTTTAAATTGCCTGAGTTGAAGTAGCCTCAGACGGTGTAAACCACTGGTCGGCGAAAAAACTTATGTTCTTGCTATTGGTCAAGTGTTTGACATTGTCAAAACATATCGTATCTTTGCAGTCCTAAAATCGAAACCCACGTCCTGACTGTATCACGATGGCCAAGAAAGGAAACCGGGTGCAGGTAATCCTGGAGTGCACCGAGCACAAGAACTCGGGTCAGCCAGGCACCTCGCGCTACATCACCACCAAGAACCGGAAAAATACTCCGGAGCGTATCGAGTTGAAGAAGTTCAACCCGGTACTGAAGAAAATGACCGTCCACAAAGAAATCAAGTAAGCTGAGTCATGGCAAAGAAAGTAGTTGCTACGCTGAAGACTTCGGGCGGTAAGGACTGGGCTAAGGTTATCCGTGCCGTCCGCTCGCCTAAGACTGGTGCCTACACCTTTAAGGAGGAAATGGTACCCGTTGACAAAGTGCAGGAGTTCATCACTTCCGGCACCAAGTAAGACTTAAAGCGGGTGCGTACGGTCGAACGGCTGTGCCAACGCCCATCCGGTTCCTGCAATGGCAACCGTTACGCACCCGTCTATTAGTGAAGAAGTCCCGCCTTTCCGTGGGACTTTTTTGCGTTGTTACCTCGGAGTGCTTCGTGCCTAGTGCTTGGTGCTTAGGCCGAAAACACCAATTCGCCGCCTGCGCGGCGGCAAGGCGGCTATAACCGTCCTATTTCCCAGCACCAAGCACTAGGCACGAAGCACCAACTACATGGGCCTGTTCGATTTTTTTAAGAAAGACAAAGAGAATAAGGAGCAACGCGAGTCGCTGGATAAGGGGCTGGAAAAAACCAAAACCAACTTCTTCGACCAACTTAGCAAGGCAGTAGTCGGCAAGAGCACCGTCGACGAGGAAGTGCTGGATGAACTGGAGACCGTGCTCGTGCACGCCGACGTGGGCATTGAGACGACGGTGAAGGTTATCGACCGCATCGAAAAGCGCGTGGCCCGCGAC
Organism: Hymenobacter sp. FMD4; assembly: GCF_058932745.1. NCBI lineage: Bacteria > Pseudomonadati > Bacteroidota > Cytophagia > Cytophagales > Hymenobacteraceae > Hymenobacter > Hymenobacter sp. FMD4. The sequence goes on along the minus strand of NZ_JBZYWH010000007.1, from coordinate 48,258 downwards.
AAGTACGTGGGCACCTCAGAGCTGGACCGCATCCTGCGCGAGGAAATTGCCGACTTGCTGCAGAAGAATGACTCCGGCTCCACCGCCGTGCTCGAGCGCGGTGATAACACGGGCCAACCGTTCGTGATTATGGTGGTGGGCGTCAACGGGGTGGGAAAAACCACTACCATCGGCAAACTCGCGCACCGCTTCCACTCGGCGGGGAAGAAAGTGGTGCTCGGCGCCGCCGATACCTTCCGCGCCGCTGCTGTGGATCAGCTCATCATCTGGGGCCAGCGCGTGGGCGTGCCGGTGATTTCGCATGGCATGAACACCGACCCGGCTTCAGTGGCCTACGATGCGGTGCAGAAAGGCGTGGAGATGCAAGCCGACGTGGTCATCATTGACACGGCCGGGCGCCTGCACAACAAGGTGAACCTGATGAACGAGCTGAGCAAAATCAAGCGCGTAATGCAGAAGGTGATTCCCGATGCGCCGCACGAAGTACTGCTGGTGCTCGACGGCAGCACCGGGCAGAATGCCTTCCTGCAAGCCAAGGAATTTACCAAGGCCACCGAAGTATCGGCCCTAGCCATTACCAAGCTCGACGGCACGGCCAAGGGCGGCGTAGTTATCGGCATTTCGGATCAGCTGAACGTGCCGGTGCGCTACATCGGTGTGGGTGAGAAGATGACCGACCTGCAGCTGTTTGACCGCCGTACGTTTGTGGACTCGCTGTTTTCGAAAAAGTAGTCCGCTACCCTGTCATCCTTCATCTAGCTTACGCAAAGCGAAGGACCTTACCACGCTCGACCAGATCGTTGTTACGATAGTTGTTCAGCAGTGGTAAGGTCCTTCGCTTTGCTTAGGGTAACAGGGTAGAGCGTTGTTTGATAAGGGATTATACTGATAGTTACCCTATTATGCTAGTGACAAGCAAAGCATTCCTGGCTAACTAGCCAACCGATGCGCCAAGCAGGGCATCTGGTTTATATGCAAGCTACGGGCACCCTCCCGACATCCGTTGTTGACACTGTTGAGCCCCAACAGCTCGCTCGTTTCTGAGTCAGAAGCTACGGTTTTGGTCGTTGGTGGCGATGCTGTTGCTGGTGTACGTGCACGCTTACAACCTGCACCCGCGCTACCTGCAGCCCTGGACGCCAGTGGAGGAGCCGCTGTCGGTGAGCAACTACCTGCGGTACTTCGTTGCCAACGGGCTGGTGCGCTTCCGCATTCCTATACTGTTTGCCATTTCGGGCTACCTATTTGCTCATTTTGATACCGGCACGCTGCATGCGGAGCGGGTCCGCAAACGGGTGCGCACCCTGCTGCTGCCTTTTGTGCTTTGGAGCACCATTGGACTGGCGGCCACCTGGCTGATGGAGCAGTTTCCGGACAGCCGGCAAGTGGTGCTGAATGCACAACTGAGCGACCCGAATAATCCACTGATCAGCAACATGCCGTGGTGGATGCTGCTGCTACGCTGGCTGCTGTTTCCGGTGACCTTCCAAATGTGGTTTCTGCGCAGCCTGTTTGTCTACAACTGGGCGTACCCACTCATCCGCAAAGCCGTGGAACGTAAGCCGGTTGTTTATTTCTCCTTAGTGGCGCTCTTCTTGATGAGTGAAATCGGCTTATCATTGAAGGTACCGGTTTGCTGTTCTTCGCCCTGGGTGTGTGGCTGCGCCGTCGCGAAGTAGATGTGCTGACGCGGCCCCGTTGGTTTCGGGTGGGGCTGTTAGCGGTGGCTTGGCTGGCCTTGCTGGCGGTAAAAACTTGGTTAGCATTTACGTTCAAGCAGTCGTTTTTCTTGCCCATGCTGCTGCTGCATAAGGGGGCCGAGCTGCTGGGCGTAGGCGTGATGTGGTTTGGCACTGATGCCCTGGTACGCGTGGCCATGCGGCAGCCGTGGTTTGTGTGGCTGACGAGCTTTTCCTTTATGATTTACGCCATGCACGTGCCCACGGTGAACTACATCAATGAAATCGTGTTGCGCATCAGGCCCGGGCATAATCTGTTGATATACCTGCTGCTGCCCTTGGGCGTATCGGCAGCGGCAGTGCTGCTGGGAGCCACAATGCGGCGGCTGGTGCCGGGCGCGTACGGCGTGCTGACGGGCGGCAGAGGTCTTTGATGAGTGAGTAGATACTAAGCTATTATTGTATCTGTATCGAATAAGCTTATGCATTTGAAGGCAAAACGTTGGGTTCTGAACAAGGGGCTATTGGCGGTGGTCACCATCTCTAGCGTCGGCTGCCTGCCTGTAACCAATAGAACCAGCTACGATGCCTTCAGCGTCTTGCCGGAGCCAGGAACAAGTAGCGCTACTATTACAGAAGTACCCATTGTGACTTTCGATTTGAGAAGACAACACACGTCAAAAGTTTATCCTTTCGTTGCCTACTTGGGCGAAAAGGGGGACTTTGCTTTAGGCGTTCATCTGTATGGAGTCGGGGCGAGGCCTTACCAAGGGCTGGTTTTGAGGAGTGTAGGCATAGAGTCAGGCGGTAAGGTGTATTACGAAACGCGTGATTCAGCCTTTGTTCGCTTTAAGCCGCCTTACAAAGAATATTGTGAAGTTCATGCCCGCCAAAAAGAGTCAGTCAGCTATTACTACGTGTCTGATTATGTCATTGCACTGCCTGATTCAGTGAAAAAGCCCTATCTAAGAGCAGAGTATGACTTGGTGACATGGGACAATGTGCGTGAGCGGCGTACGCTCCATACGCCGTTCGATATAGATAGAAGTAGAGGAATCGATTGGTAATAGCCCGCGCTACAGAAGGAACGTTCGTCCTAGGAAAAGGCGTTGGCTCCTGCGTACCTTTGCACTCCAATTTTCGCCAGCGGCGAAAGCGGGGCAAAATGTTCAGTATTAGGTGCTTCCCGTGTGGGCGCATCGCTCTAACGATACGCGGACTACCAGTTCGCGCTACTGCATGAAAGTAAAAGGCAATCGGGCCAACAAGGTCAACGTCATCACGCTGGGCTGCTCCAAGAACCTGGTGGACTCGGAAGTGCTGATGGGCCAGCTGCGCGGCAACGGCTACGACGTTACCCACGAATCGACCAAGGACGAAGCGGGCGTCGTCATCATCAACACCTGCGGCTTCATCGACAACGCCAAGCAGGAAAGCATCGACACCATTCTGCAGTACGCCGACGCCAAGGAAGCCGGCAAGGTGGACAAGGTGTACGTAACGGGCTGCCTGTCGCAGCGCTACAAGGACCAGCTGGAGGTAGAAATTCCGCAGGTGGATGCCTACTTCGGTACCCTGGAGCTGCCGCAGCTGCTTAAGACGCTGAACGCCGACTACAAGCACGAGTTGGTGGGTGAGCGGCTGCTGACTACGCCCAAGCACTACGCTTACTTCAAGATTGCCGAGGGCTGCAACCGCCCGTGCTCGTTTTGTGCCATCCCGCTGATGCGCGGCAAGCACGTGGACAAGACCATGGAAGACCTGGTGACCGAGGCCACCAAGCTGGCCAACATGGGCACGAAAGAGCTGATCCTCATTGCACAGGACCTGACGTATTACGGTCTGGAAAAGTACGGTGAGCGGAAGCTGGCCGAGCTGGTGCGTCGCCTCTCCGACGTGAACGGCATCGACTGGATTCGCCTGCAGTACGCTTATCCGTCGCAGTTTCCGATGGAAGTGCTGGACGTGATGCAGGAGCGCGAAAACGTGTGCAAGTATCTCGACATGCCCCTGCAGCACATCTCCGACAACATGCTCAAGACCATGCGCCGCGGCATCTCAAAGCGCCGTACGGTGGAGCTGGTGGACCAGATCCGGCAGCGCATGCCCGATATTGCCCTGCGCACCACGCTCATCGCCGGCCACCCCGGCGAAACGCAGCAGGATTTCGAGGAGCTGTACCAGTTTGTGGAGACGACCAAGTTTGAGCGCCTGGGCATCTTTACCTACTCCCACGAGGAAAACACCCACGCTTTCTCGCTGGAAGACAACGTGCCCGCCGAGGTGAAGCAAGAGCGCGCCGACCTGATTATGGAGCTGCAGCAGGGCATCTCGATGGAGCTGAACGAGCAGAAGGTGGGCCAGACCTACAAGGTGCTCTTCGACCGCAAGGAAAGTGGCTACTGGGTAGGGCGTACGCAGTACGACTCGCCGGAGGTAGATAACGAGGTGCTGGTACCTGCCACGAGCCAGTACGTGCGCCTCGGTGATTTCGCCCAGGTAAAGATTACTGACGCTTCGGACTTCGACCTGTACGGCGAAGTAGTGCTGAGCTAAGTAGCCGGCAGTGAAGACAGCAAAAGAGCGGGCCCACCAGATGGTGGGCCCGCTCTTTTAATTTCTGCTAGGTGATGTTGGAAAGAACGGTAGGGAGCAATCAGGCTGCGTAACGGTCGCTGCGGCGGCGGTGCACGCCGCTGGTCCAGTACTGCCACATGCCGATAAAAGGCAGGTAGGCCACCGTGTACATCCAGCGTCGCCGCTCCGAGCGACCTGGAAATTCGCCGCTGCGGATGTGCCACAACGTGTACAGCCAAGGCAGGAGCACCACGGCTCCCAGCCAGCACCAAGTGGGAATAGAATATATCATGATGGGTGGGGTGGGGGTGGTCAAGCAATATACCAAATGGACGTGGCAAATCGATGACGGAATTGGGAGAAATAAAGTTGCGCTTGAACATTCAGTGGTAGCCGCGGTTTTTTTGCGAACGTTGCAGGCGCAACGTTCCGCTCCGCCCATGCCCGTGCACTGTCTGCCCTACGCCACTACCGGCGCTTTCAGCTCATTTATAGCTGACTACCTGAAGCAAGAGCCTCGCCTCCAGCCTTTTTATGTCCGTTTCCCAACGCTGTCAGCCTTCGCCGAGCAGCTGAATGAGAAGCAAACCCAGTACCCCGCGGCTACGCGGCAGAAGCTAACGGCTGCCTTGCAGCGTCAGTACCAAGCCATAGGGGAGGTGCACCCGGCTGTGCAGGCCAACTTGGCGCTGCTGCAGAAAGACACCACTTTCACCATCACCACCGGCCACCAGCTGAACTTGCTCACCGGGCCGCTGTACTTCATCTACAAAATCGTGACGGTGCTGAAGCTGTGCCGGCAGCTCAAGGAACAGCACCCGCAGTACGACTTCGTGCCGCTGTACTGGATGGCTACCGAAGACCACGACTTCGCCGAAATCAACCACTTGCACCTCTTCGGCAAAAAGCTGGAGTGGCAGGCCGACCAAACCGGCGGCCCCGTGGGACGCATGCCGCTGGGCGGGTTGGCTGATCAGGTCCTGAGCCAACTGCCCGCCGACGTGCCCGCCGCCTTCCGGGAGGCCTATGAGCAGAGCCAGACCCTGGCCGAAGCTACCCGCCGCCTCACGCACCAGCTGTTCGGGGAATACGGCCTGGTGAGCATCGAGCCCGACGACGCCGAGCTGAAGCAGGTGCTGACTCCGGTGCTCACCGAGGAACTGCGCACGCAGCCTGCCTATCAAGCCGTGCAAGCCGCCGACGCAGCTCTGGAAGCTGCCGGCTACAAGCCGCAGGTGTACGCGCGCCCGCTTAACCTCTTTTACCTCACCGATGCCGGCCAGCGCGAGCGGCTGGAGCTGGAAGACGGCCACGTGGTGGTGCGTAACACCGACATCCGCTGGTCTACCGACGAGGCCGTGGCCCACGCCGAAGCGCACCCCGAGTGTTTCAGCCCCAACGTGGTGCTGCGTCCGCTCTACCAAGAAATGCTGCTCCCTAACCTCTGCTACGTGGGTGGCGGCGCCGAAGTAGCGTACTGGTTGCAGCTAAAAGGCGTGTTTGAGCACTACCAAGTAGCCATGCCGCTGGTGCTGCTGCGCAACTCGGCGCTGTACGTGGGCCGCACCCACGTGGGCAAGCTGCGCAAGTTGGGCTTGTCGGTCGACGACCTGTTCCGCCCGTTGCCGGAGCTGAAAAAACAGGTGGCCGCTTCGTTGGGGCAGGAAGAAGTATCCCTGGCCGAGCAACAGCAGCAGCTAGCTGAGGCATTCGCAGCCGTCACCGCCCTGGCCCAGCGCCTCGACCCGACCTTGGTGAAAACCGTGGCGGCCGAGCAACAGAAGGTAACGGGCATCGTGGCCGGGCTGGAAAAACGCTTAAGCAAGGCCGCTGAAGCCAAGCACGAAACGGCGTACAACCAACTCGGGGGGCTAAAGGACAAGCTGTTTCCCGCCGGTAGCCTGCAGGAGCGCCACGACAACGTGCTCAGCATTGTAGTGAACAACCCGGGCTTCATTCCGCAGTTGCTGGAAGCCTTCGATCCGCTGGCGCTGGAGTTTACCGTTATCGAGGAAGAATAGGCGGCCTTCAGGCAACGGGTGGGCGGTCGGCTCCATCTCAAGGGCATGATCCACTTGCAGAAGATTGTTCGTAGCCTGAGTCTGGTAGGCCTGATACTACTGGCGCATACCAGCTGGGCCCAGGTAATATCCGGCCGCGTTACCGACGCCCAAACCCGCGAAGCCATTCCCTTCGTCAACATTGGCATCCTGCGCAAAGGGGTAGGCACCGTGGCCGATGAGCACGGCGCTTACCAGCTTACGCGTACGGCTTCTACCGATACCGTGCGCGTGAGCAGCATCGGTTACCGGCCGCGCCTGCTCACGGTGCAGGAACTAGCTGCCGAAGCCAATGTGCAGCTCATGCCCGAAGCTGTGGCGCTGAAGGAAGTGCAGGTGCGTGGCAAGGCCCTGTACAAGCGCACGCATACGCTGGGCAACATGGGCAACTCCGGCGTGGCTACCCTGACGCTGGAAGCCAAGGACCTGGGCGCTGAGATTGGCACCGTCATCAGCCTGAAGCGCAAACCCACACGGGTGCTCAATGCCAATTTTACGGTGGCTTATAATCGAGCGGGCTCCCTGATGTTTCGCGTGAATATGTACCGCCTCCTGCCCAATGGTAAGCCTTCGGAGGAGAAACTGCTGAAGCGCGACATCATCGTGACGACCAGCTTGGCTTCGGGGCCGATTACAATAGACCTGGCGGCCGACCAGCTCATTCTGGACGAAGACGTGTTTCTGACGCTGGAGTGGATTGGCGGGGCCGATGCCAAGAACGTGAATAGCAATCTGGGCTTTTCAGCTGGGGTTGGGTTCTCCAACAACGATTTGTACCTGCGCTCCACCAGCCAAGCCAAGTGGGAGCGATTGTCAGTAGGAGCGGCTATGGCCGGCATGCAGCCCCGCATCAACTTTTACCTGACGGTGCAGGACTGACGGGGTGGCTTCTTGGTAAGACATTGCACTTATGACCCTAAAAGCAGACTTGCGCCGCCTGATGCTGGCGCGCCGGCGGCAGCTCCCGGCGCCGGAACTGGCAGCGCGCAGTGCAGCAGTAGCGGCGCTGTTGTTTGAGTCGTTTGAAGTAGCCGCGTGGCACACGGTGCACGTATTTTTGCCCATTCAGCGGCAGCATGAGCTGGACACCTGGCTAATTATCCGGCGCTTATGGGCAGACTTGACGGTTGCCCGCGTGGTGGTCCCGGTAATAGCTGCGGATGGCCAACTTACGCACCAGTTGCTGACTGCGGAGACGAAGCTGGTGGAAAACGCGTGGGGCATACCCGAGCCACTGGTAGCGCCGCAGGTGCTGCCGGCCGAAATCGATGTGGTGCTGCTGCCGCTGCTGGCCTTTGATGAGCAGGGCCACCGCGTGGGCTACGGCAAAGGATTTTATGACCGGTTTCTGTCCGAATGCCCGCAAGCCAAGCGCATCGGACTGAGCCTGGAGCCACCGGTGCCCTTTATTTCTGATGCTTGGAGCGGCGACGTGCCCTTGCACGCCTGCGTGACGCCGGAACAGGTGTGGCGCTTTGGAATATAGAGCGGCCGCAATAAGCGCTACGTGGCCGGCGTTGGAAGGTCAGCAACAACACCTAACCAACTCCACCGCCATGGCCGACATTCAGCCCTCCGCCGCCCCGGCGCGCAGCTCCAAGCCCCGCGCCAAAAAGCAAGCCTTTCGCCTCGACATGACACCGATGGTGGACCTAGCTTTTCTGCTGTTGACGTTCTTCATGCTCACCACCACGTTTGCCAAGCCCAACGTGATGCAACTGACCATGCCCGCCATACCAGAGTCCGGTGATGAGCTAACGGCTACTCGGCATTCCGATGCCTTAACGCTGATTCTGGACGAAAAAAGCCGCGTGCATTATTTCTACGGCCTCAACGATGAGTCGACCGCGCCGGAACTGCACACCACCGGCTTTGGGCCCGAAGGACTACGGCGCGTGTTGCTGGAGCAACGGCAGCGCAACCGCAACACCACCGTGCTAATCAAAAACACGCCCAAAGCTGCATACCGCGACATCGTAGATGCGCTGGATGAGATGAGCATCACTGATCAACAGAAATATGCCCTCGTCGACTTAAGCAAACAGGACCAAGACTTGCTCCAACGCAAAGGCTATTAGCGAAGGATGCCAAACAAAAGCCCGGCCGCGCGAGCATACTCGCGCGGCCAGGCTTTATTATTAATGGCTTGAACAAGTGATTATCCAGGCGTTGCAACTCGGTCCGAACTCGCTAAGCCCAAGCTCCACATGACCAAGCAACTTAGCTGCTTCGGTTGATATCTGTCCGAGCGAAACGGTAGAGCTGCTGCAGCAAGCGGACGATAGATCAAGCAGAACGTGCTGTATCAAACCCCAAATGCGGTTTAGGTACGAGCTAGGTATGCTAAGGCATGTCGGGCTCGGCGGGCGCTACTTCTACCTGCGTGATGCGGGCCTGGCTCCAGGGCGCGATGCTCACATGCACCAGCAAGCCACCGCGGCGGGCTTGTTGCTCCAGGCCGCGGCCGGTGCCTTCGGGAATGAAGTATTTCTCTAACCCGTAACGCACGCGCATGCCGCGGCGCCAGCTGCTGCGCACCCAGCCGCGTAGCACGGCGTGGTCGGTGGGGACGGACTTGGGTTCTTTGGGGTAGATGGCCACGGGCTCGTAGCCTTGGGGCGTGGGGCGAAGCTGCACGTACACGGGTTGGTTGCTGCGCAGACGCACCCGCGGGCCACGCCACAAGGTCATCGGCAACTCGCTGACGCGGTAGTTCAGCACTACGTAGTCACCGTAGAGCAGGTCGCGCGGGTCGACGGGGGCGGTGCGCAGCGTAATGGTGCGCCCGAAGATGCTGGTGGCAAAGCCCGCCGCAGCCACGGCCAGGATGAAAACCGCCTGCGCGGCTACGGTCACGATCAGCCACTTGCGGCGCTGAGCGGGGGAGGAAGGCGTGAACATGGCGGCTTAGCGTTGGGTGGGCGGAGGCAGCGTTTGGGCGGCGCGGCGGCGCAGGTACCAGCTCAGCCCGAGCAGCAGCAAGCCGCCCAGCAGGAAGAACAGCGACTTATCCATGAAGCCCCAGGTCAGCTTGAAGTAAGCTACCATGGTGGTCAGGATAAACAGCGCTGTGCCGAGGTAGATGCGGTCGGCGGCTTGGTCGCGGTGGCCGCGCCAGAGCACCGAGCCGGAGTAGGCGTACAGCACCACCAGCGCCGCTATAGCCAATGGCAAACCCGCCGAGAAGTAGAAGCCCGGCAGCAGCAGCAGCCAATCCAGTGCGCTGATGGTGTGCCCGCGGCTGCGCTTACCGGCCACCGAAAGGACCAGCACCAGCAGCAGGGCCGGAATATAGGCCAGTAAGTGAGGGCGGAGGCGGTCAGTATAAGAGCCGGCTTCCCCGAACATGGCCAGGCCCAGCATGAACAGGAAGGCGGCCACCAGCGGCGGCGCCTGCAGGGCCCGCGCGCCAGGGCGGTTTAGCTGCCAGTCGCCGGCGGCGTAGATGAGCATAGCGCCCACAAAAAACCACGTGATTTTGATGTGCAGGTAGCCGATAAGCATGCCCGTTTGCCAGAGCAGACCGGTGGCCAGCACGGCCCCGCACAGGCTGTCGGGACGGCGCCACCAGTAGTAGCCCAGCCCGCCCCACAGTAGCAGGGCCGTGGCGTAGCTGTAACTGTTCAACTCTAGGGAGCTATAGCCCTGCGCAATGGTGCCCACGGCCACGGCTAACAAGAACAGAAAGCGGCTGTCGTAGAGGTAGGTGAGGGCTACGGCTGCTACTACCCAGGCCAGCAGCCCGGTTACATCGTAGCCGATGAGCTGGTACATCTGGGTGATAAGCACAATACCCGCCCCGAAAATCATCAATCCGAGCGACGCCAACCCGATGCCAAGCTGCCGAATGCCGCGCTGCAGAAAGTATTCGCCGCCGGCGTAAGCGCCCACCATGGAGCCGAGTAGCAGCGCCAGGCGCGTCCATTCGGGCAAGTCCTGCCAATTGGCGGCCACCAGGCTAAGCACACTCAGGCCCACGAGCAAGGAGCCCAGCAGCGGCAGCAGGCCCACGGCCCGCTGCTCATCGGGGTAGAGAGCCAGCAGACGCTGGTGCTGCTCGGGGCTGATGATGCCCTGATCCACCCACGTGCGGCCCTCGGTTTCGATCAATTTCCGACTCATATCACCGCCAACATACGCAGAAAGGCTGCAGCCGACCGAAGCAGGCCTATTTGCGGCGCAAGTACAGGAGCGTGGATTGGTAAGGCTTGCGTGGCGTGTACTTGTCGTTCAATACGAAATAGCCCTGGCGGTAAGCCGCAATGCCTTCCCAATTATAGCCCCAGTACTCTTCGGGAAATGGCCAAAGTGGCTGCCAGGTAAACCGGCCGTCCTTCAGCTCTAGCTCAATCAGCCGGGTGTAGCTGCGGTAAGTGGCGCCGTTACGAATCAGCTGATCAGCCGCTTGGTCCTGCGGCGGAACGCGGTATAGCGTATCGGCCCCGCCGCCGCTAAAAAAGTAATTGATAGCCGTGAAACGGTTGCGGCCAGTGGCTGTGATGTCGGTAATGCGGAAAGGCAACCGGCTGATGGTGGTCGTACTGACGGGTGTGTTGCTGGTCAACCGCCGCAGCGGAATGCGACTGACGAGATTGGCGGTGGGAAAGTAGTTGTATTCGAAAAAGGAGTACAGGCTCTTGCGGTGTTTCGCCACGGCCTCGAAGGCAGCATTGTAGAGGGGCGTGCCATCGGCCGCTTTGGGCTTGGTGATGGGCAGCAAGAAGTTTTCCTGCAGGACCACGCCCGCATCGGTTAGTTTGCCCTTGAGCAGGTAGCTCAGCGGGGAGTTGGTTTCCGTTTCGACGGAGAGGTACACGTCGTTGCCATCGATGATCAAGGCTTCCAAGCCTTCGTAGCTCTGCCCAGCGACCTGCATCTGGCGGCGGGCAGCCTCCAGGTGCTGCAAAGGATACTTGCGGAAGGGCAGCACGTAGCTGGTGTCGGCCATTTTGCGGTCGAGGTCGGCGAGGCGAATGGCGTATAGCTTGGCCTCAGCCTTGTCCTGCAAGCGGCTTTCCGAGAGCAGAAACAGCTGGCCTTTGTGGATGTACAGCCCCGAAAACTGGTTGTCGAAGTAAGTAATTTCCGGCGGAAACGACAGGCGCTGCACAGTGAATTCGGGGCTTTGGGCGCGGGCCTCCAGCGTCAGCGCCAAGCACGGGAGAACCAGTAGTTTTTTCATAGGTAACAAGGCAAAAGGGATAATGCTTCATGTGGTTGATAGCTCAATGAGGGCATCATTTCGGTAAAGGCGAGGATACAGAACTGCAGCGTAGAGTGGCTGAGCTACCCGAAAGAAACTGAATGGAAAGCTAACGGCTAGCAAAGTTTATCGCGTTTTATCCACTTGCCGTAAATCCTGCCGAGCTAGGCGGTAGTCGCGCTTGAGCTGATGTTCCTTGAAAAAGGCAGCCAGCTGCTTCAACCGCTGTCGATTATCGTAACGCAAATTCCAATGCAGCTTCTGTTGGCATTGGGAGCATAACCGGTTGGGCGTTGCGTCAGTTTCGGCGAGGCTGTTGGTGCCGTTCATTACACATCGGGCATAGGTGCAGTGGCGCAGCGCTAGCATATGCCCAATTTCGTGGGACGATAAGTTGACAAGCCTAGTCAGGGTTAGAGAGTAGTTGGCCGGGGTAAGCTGCTCATTCTGCAGCCTGTAGAGCGAGGTAATGCCTACCCGGTCCTTGTACGAAGCCAGGCCGAACACATAGTTCCAGTCAGCTTTGGGGTACAAGTCGTAAGGGCAGAAACCCATCATGGCCAATCCTGCCGGCGGAAGCTGGCCCTCGAGCTGCGTGTGGAGGAGGTAAGGGGCTAAGACTTGCGCATGGCGGCCCCGACGACGTTTGGCTGCGGGCGGAATCTGCGGAAGGCTAGCTTCCTGCACCTCCACTCGGCACTGATAGAACAGGGAAAGGTATTGGCGCGTCGTGGCCAGGACTTGCAGCTGTAGGGGCGAAAACTGGCCGATGGGTTTCAGATAGATGGTGTGTACCACGCTGTCAGGCCGTACGGGAGCGGCGGCTTGGTACTGCTCTAGGCTTTGCCCTGGCTCCGGGTGTTCGTACAGCCATTCGCCTAGCTTGGGCTTCGGGAGACGAACATCGTTAGTTGCTACGGCCGCGAAATAGCGTCCATCCTGCTCCGCTACCTGGTCGTGGTGAAGCAGTGATTTGGCAAGAAGCACAGCCGTTACAAAGAAGCTTATCATTCACGAGTATTCATCGGGTCCGCGCATTTAGTGGCTTAGGCCCTATTAGCTTAATTTAAATGAAGCGGAATTATTACCGCTTCCAAGCCCGCGTCATCTCGCGCTTGCCGGGCGGGCCAGGCAGGGCTTCTACTTCCCAGCCAGCGGCCTTCAGACTGCGCTTGAAAGAACCTTTAGCGCAGTAGCTCACCAAGCGGCCGCCACGGGCAGTGGCATCGTAAAGCTGCTGAAACACGGCTTCGGTCCACATATCCGGCTGCTTTTCGGGCGCGAAAGCGTCGAAATAAATCAGCTCGTAATGGTTGGGCGGCAGGTGGGCCTGCTGCAGCGCTACGTGCAGCTTGCGCAGCTCGAAGTGCGCGGTCAGGTCTACGGGCGTGTTCCAGGGCGCGGTGTGCAGCTGCTGGTGCAAGTCGAGCAGTTCAGGGTTGAGCACATAGCGCTCCACGCCGAGCTGCTGCACGATGTCGGGCGGCAGGGGAAAGGTTTCTACGGCGTCGTAGTGCAGGCGCACGCGGGCGGCGAGGCTGCGCTGCAGCGTGAGTAGCGCGTTTAGGCCCGTGCCGAGGCCCACTTCCAGGATGTGCAGCGGGCGGTCGGCGGTGAGCAGCAGCGGCTCCAGCCCGGCCCGGATGAATACGTGCACCGATTCCTGCAGCGCGCCGTGGGTGGAGTGGTAGTGCTCATCCAGCGCCGGCACGTACAAGGTGCTCGAACCGTCACCCGTCTGCCGGACTTCTACTTTTGTAACGTCGTTTTCCGATTCCGCTTTCATTACTCAGCCTTCGAATTCCCTAGCCTATGGCCCGCGTAAAAGTAGCCTTGCCCGCGTCGTTTTCAGTTACCGTGGAGCTGCCCGTGCGCATCACCGACCTCAATTACGGCGCCCATCTCGGCAACGATGCCCTCGTGAGCTTGCTGCACGAAGCGCGGGTGCAGTTTCTGCAACGCATGCAGCTGGCCGAGTTCGACCCTGCCACCAAACAGGGCATGATCATGGCCGATCTGGCGGTGGAGTACAAGAGTGAAGGCTTTTACGGCGACGTGTTGCGCGTGCAAATGGCTGCCACCGACCTGCACAAGTACGGCTTCGACCTCGCCTACCACCTGCACACCACCACCGGCCGCGAAATTGCGCGGGCTAAAACGGGCATGCTGTGCTTCGACTACAACACGCGCAAACTCGCCGCGCTGCCCGAGGAGGCCGCTGCCCGCTTATTGGCTGACTAGTGCAGCGCGGCAATTATTCGCCGAACCCGCCGGGCCTGTTGCAGTAGTCGCAACGAAAGACGGTCAGGTCGCTACGACCGTTACCAGTCGGCCAGCCCATTCTGTAACGACGCCACTTGCCCGAAGCCGTGCTGCAACAGCAGGCGTACGGCCTGCTGGCTGCGGCGGCCACTGGCGCAGTGCACCACAATAGGCAGTTCCCGAGGCAGCGAGGGCAACGCATCGGCGAGCCGGCCCAGCGGAACCAGCCGGCCCCCGATGTGCCGAATGGCGTGTTCGTGCGGTTCGCGCACATCCAGAAGAAGCAAAGGCTCCTGGGCTTGCAGCTTCTGTTTTAGCTCGGCGGCACTGATTTCTGGTACCGAAGCCTCAGCCGACAGCTTCTCGCCGCAAAACTCTTCGTAATCGATCAACCCGGAGACGTTGCGGTTGGCGGGCACCAAGCGGAAACGCAACGTGTGGAAGTGCAGCCTCAGCGCATCCAAGGAGAGCAGCCGGCCGCTGAGCACCTCGCCGGTGCCGGTAAGGATCTTTAGCACCTCGTTGGCCTGCAGCGTGCCCACGATGCCCGGTAGCACGCCCAGTACCCCGATTTCAGCGCAGTTGGGCACCTCGCCGGGGCGCGGCGGCTCGGGAAACAGGCAGCGGTAGGTGGGGCCTTCCTGATAATTGAACACCGATACCTGCCCGTCGAACTTGAAGATGGCCCCGTACACCAGCGGCTTGCCCAGTAGCACGCAAGCATCGTTGAGCAGGTAACGGGTGGCAAAGTTGTCGGTGCAATCGACCACCACATCATAATCCGGCAGCACCGTCAGCGCATTGGCGGCCGATAGCCGCACCGGCAGCACCCGTAGCTCGATGTGCGGGTTGTGGGCCTGCAGCTTCTCGGCTGCGGCTGCGGCTTTGGGGCGGCCCACGTCGGCGGTAGCGTAGAGTACCTGGCGCTGCAGGTTGGTTTCGTCCACCACGTCGGCGTCGACCAGGCCCAGTGTGCCCACGCCGGCGGCGGCCAGGTACAGCAGCACCGGGCAGCCCAGCCCGCCGCAGCCCACTACTAGCACACGGGCGGCTTTAAGCTGATGCTGACCAGCCAGCCCAATTTCGGGCAGGCGCAGGTGACGGTCGTAGCGGCGGAGTTCGGCAGGGGAGAGCATGGGAAGCAGGAAAGGTAAGCGCCCGCCTCATAACTACATACAGCGCTGTGAATTGGTGGCGGCTAGGTGATAAACCACGGCTTTGCCAAATCGGTTGCCTGTTCGCCGTGTGACTGGAACCTAAGCGGCTGTTTGGTTGTACCTTTGTACTATGATTACGCTGCCCATCGTCACCAAACGCGACATCCGCAAACTCACGCTCGACGAGCTGAAAGCTTTCTTTGTGGAGCACGGCGAAAAGCCTTTCCGCGCCAAACAGGTGATGGAGTGGCTGTGGCGCAACGTGGCCCACTCGTTTGCGGAGATGAACAACATCTCGCTGAGCACCCGCGAGTTGCTGGATGCGCACTTCACCATCAATTCGGTGCAGATCCATACCCAGCAGCAAAGCACGGACGGCACCATCAAGTATGCCTTCCGCCTGCACGACGGCAATCTTGTGGAGGGTGTGCTCATCCCGAAAGATGACCGCATGACGGCTTGCATATCGTCGCAGGTGGGCTGCTCGCTCACGTGTAAGTTCTGCGCTACCGGCTACATGGAGCGCAAGCGCAACATCGACGCGGCCGAAATCTTCGACCAGGTGGCCATCATTGCCCAGCAGGCTGAGGAGCACTTCGGCAAGCCGCTCACCAACATCGTGTATATGGGCATGGGCGAGCCGCTTCTGAACTACGCCAATGTGCTGAAAAGCGTGGAGCGCATCACCGACAACAAGGAAGGCCTGGGCATGGCTGCTCGCCGCCTTACGGTGAGCACCGCCGGCATCTCCAAGATGATCAAGAAGCTGGCCGACGACGGTTTCAAAGCCAATCTCGCCCTCTCGCTGCACGCCCCCACCGACGAGAAGCGTAACACCATCATGCCCATCAACGAGTCGAACTCGCTGCCGGTGCTGAAGGAAGCGTTGCAGCACTATCACCAGGTAACGGGCCGCATGGTTACCTACGAGTACATCGTGTTCGATAACTTCAACGACTCCATCGAAGACGCCAAGGCGCTGCTGGAAATCACGAAGTGGATTCCCTGCAAGGTGAACCTCATCGAATACAACCCCATTGCGCCGGCCGCCTTCCTCAACGCGCAAGAAGACCGCCTCGTGCCCTTCATGAAGTACCTCGCCGACCGCGGCGTGCAAGTAAACGTGCGCCGTTCGCGCGGCAAGGACATTGACGCGGCCTGCGGGCAGCTGGCTACCAAGGAAGGCCAGCCGGCGTAAGCTGTCAGCACCCATTGAAAAGCCCCGCGGCCAATTGTTGGTCGCGGGGCTTTTTGTTGCCTGAGGTTTCCGGATTTCACTGCCGCACAAGCGCCATCATGGCCTGTGGACAATGCTCTTTCATATAGGCCAGGGTCTGCACACTGATGGTTTCGATGGCTTCCGGGCTACTGGCCTGAGCGCCATATACTGCCATGATCTGTTGGTCATGGGTACCGACGACGCGCATAAAATCGGTACGAAAAAGCTCCATGCGCTCGGCCGGCGTACGTTGGGCAAAGTCAGGGTTTGCCTGGTGCCGGGTCAGGCTTTCGCACAAGTCCTTGCCGATGGCTTGGTGAAGCTTATCGGCTGGGCTGCCCTCGGCTATGCTGTGGCTGAACACGTCGTACAACTGCCAGCCGGCCGGGCAGGTTTGCACCAGTCGCAACGCCACCGCGGTGGGCAATCCGTTAAGGAAGCGCCGGCCAGCGTCGGCGGATTTGGCTTGGCGGCTCAGCCGTTCAGCAGCTGTGTGGTGCTTGGTAATAGCAGCAGCCACAGCCTCATCCATTTGCTTCTGAGCCTGGGCGGCGGTCAGGGAGCGAGGCGGGGTGCCCAGGCGGTGGCAAGCATCGGCCGCAATGCGTCGCACTAGCCGCGTTTGGCCCGCTATGGAATCCGGTGGGCTGAAGGAAGTGGCCCGGCTCGGAACAAACGAGCAGAGCAGGCAGCTCACGAGGGCCAGAGCGAATATCAGAGCTTGCATCAGCGGAGGGCTATAACGAACGGCTAAGTAGCGGACAATATAGCCCGGGCATAATCATACTGTCATGGTTTGTCCGTTCCCCGCCGTGCGGTGGTGCCGAAGCGTAACGCCAGATCAAGGTACACCGGATAGAGGTAACCGAAGGCGCCGTCGCCCTCAAACGGCGCTACGTAAAACGAGCCGATGCCGAAGGTGGTGCGGGGCCAGTTCAGGCGTACGCCGTACAGGCCGGCCATGCCGCCCGAGCCGGAGGTAAGCAGGTAGTTTTCAGACATGAGTGACAGCCGCTTGCTGACGCGGGTAGCGCCGCTCAGCACCGCTACCGGCGACTTGCCGAAGCCCTGCGAGTTGTCACGGCCTCCTGAAAAGCCATAGCCCAGGCCAAAGGTCAGGTTGTTGTCGGCGCTACCGTACGTGGTTAGGCCGTATGCAATGCCCGCACCGTAGCCACTGCGGTAGCTGTCGAAGCTGGGAATGCGAGCGTAGAGCACGCCGGCGCCCACGCTGAAGTCTTTGCTGACGGGGGCGCTGAATTTAGGCGTGAAAGCTATCAGCTGGTTGCCGAGCCCGATGCCAGGAATAGCCGATGCTAGCATGCCAAACGAAAAGTTGTCGGAGAGGCCGTAGTTGACACCTAGCAGGAAGATGGAGATGACCTGGGCGTAGCCTTCGCCCGCCCGTAGGTTGCGGGCCGTGGGCGCAAAGAAGACGCGGGTGCCATTGCCTACATAGCCCCACGAGGGGTGCCGCAGGGCGTCGGTAGCTTCCACGGCTGGCACCAGTTCCATGGACTTAATCTGGCTGCGGGCAACAATAACGGCGCCTGGCTCACTGCTGGAAAATTCCAGCTCCTGCGGCCGAACGGCCTGCAGCCGGCCGGCGAAGGTGGTGCCGGAGCGCAGAGTAACCCGGTAGGTTTGACCCAAAGAGTCTACCAGCGCTGGGCTGATACTCGCGGTGGGCCGTTGGCGCTGCACCTGGGCTTCTATCCGCTTGCGGGTTTCGAAGTACTCCAGCGACGAGAAGGGGCGCAGCAGCGTTCGGCCATCGGTAAGCGTGGTGCGCAGAAATAGCGCACTGTCGGGAGCCAAAGTTTGCTCGAAGGTGGCCTCGACAAATTCCTTGGCCGAGTAATAAGGGAAAAGCTGATAGGCCGCCTTTTCGTCGCGGTCGATAACTGGACCTACCGCCGAGCTGATTACCAAGCGCCGCGTGCCCGGCGTCTGAGCCTGCAGCTGACTGCTGACCAGCAATAGCAGCAGTAAAAATAAAACCCGACTTACTGGTAAAAGAGGCCGCATACTGCGAGGAGTAAAGTGTACTGCCAAACGTATCCATTCGGCAGTATACTCCAATGCGCAGCTCCTATAATAAAGTCATGGTTTCAGACTTTAGAAAATGGACACTCAGCGGCGAAAATGATGCGTTTATGAGTGTCATAGCCATTAACAGGCGCAAAGCAAGGGCTGAAGTAATACAAGAAGCTGACTTTTAATTACGCCACTTCCCTTCGGCGTGTGGGCGCCCGGTATTCAGTTCTTCCTTGGACTCTCCCGGCGGTATTTCGCGCAGCTCTACGCGCACGGCATGTACTTTGGGCTGCACGTGCTGGCCAAAGCAGTCGGCGTACTGCTGGGTAAACTCAGCGCCGAAGAAAATGATCAGCGAAGAATAGTAAATCCACACCAGCAGCACAATGAGAGAACCGGCGGCTCCAAAGGCAGAGCCAGGGTCGGCGGTGGAGATGTAGAAGGTAATGAGGTACTTGCCGATGACAAACAACAGCGCCGTAATGAGGGCGCCCGTCCACACGTCGCGCCAGCGAATGATGGCGTCGGGCAGAAAGCGGTAGATCAGCGCGAACAGGGCTGTGGTAACGCCCAGGGACAGCAGAAAATCAACCAGGCGAATAAAGAAGACGGCTATGCCTGGCAATAGCTCGCGCAGGTAGTCGGTGAAGACGGTAAGCAGGGCGCTGACCACAAAGGAAATCAGCATGAGCAGGGCGACGCTCAGAATGAGTCCGAAAGAAAGGACGCGGGCCTTCAAAAAGCCCACAAAACCATTGACTGGTTTGGCCTTCAGATTCCAGATGCTGTTGATGCTTTCCTGCAGCGTGACAAAAAACGTGGTGGCGGCGAAAATCAGCGTGCCGATGCCCACTAAAGCTGCTACGCCGCCTTTTTGCTGCTGGTGAAAGCTGCTTATCGATTCCTGGATAGTCTTGGCCGCGTCGGGACTGACCAGGCCACTGAGCTGTTCCATGAGGCGGCCCTCTACGGCTTCTTCCCCAAACAACGAGCCCGCGGCGGCAATGACGATAAGCAGCAGCGGCGGAATGGAAAAAATGGCGTTGTAAGCCAACGCTCCGGCGAGGCGCAGCGAGTTGTTTTCCATAAACTCACCGGCGGTAGACTTGAACAAGCCCAGCAGGGAGGAAAGTCGAAACGATGAAGTAGCCATACTAAAAGGGGATTTGGCTTAGCCAGCCCATGACCGATGCGGGTATCAGGCCTGTGCCGTAGTACGGTCCTAATCTGGTTTCGTTTGGGAGCTAGCCCCGGCGTAGCTGCCAGGTTAGCGTCTGAATGGGTGCTTCTTTGAGTGCATTGCTCAGCTCGGTGTCGTCGTGGAACTGCAACTGGCGGAGCACCGAGGCTTCTACCGACACAGCGAAGGCCTCAGCTGCGAAGGGCCACGGCTCTATGCTCAGCGACTCGTCGGTGGAGCGTTGGCGCACGTCGTAGCGGCGGCCATCGGGGCCGAGACTGATTTCCAGGGCGCGGTCCATCTCGGGCAACTCGCGGCGGCAGAGAATAAGGGACAGCCGGTCGCACCACTGCAGCAGGGCGTAGGCCTGTTGGGCTTCGTCTTGCTTGATTTTTAGCTCCCGGCGCCAGCGCTGTTGGCACTGGCGCTGCTCGTCCAGAAAAGCATCGGTCTCCTTTTTCTGACCGCGCAGCTCCTCGTATAAAAAGCTCATGTGCATGCTGGTGAGCAGGCTGCGCCAGCGGCCCTGGAACTTGGCTTGCCGCATGACTTCGGTGGCCTGCTCCAGCGCGAAGTCCTTCATGGTGAAGTCGGCAGGCGCACCGGTGGGCGTGAGGGCGTAGCGGCCATCCCAGCGGCGCTGGCCGTCGTCGTGCTGGGCCACGGCGGTAAGCAGGCCCACCCATCGGTCCAGCGGCATGAAGCTGGGCCACTGAAACATGAGCTGCGTGGCCAGCAGGGCGTGGGCCTGCTGGTAGATGATCTGCCACCCGTCGGTGGTGTAGTTGACAATCATAGCGAAGCGGAAGCTTAGGGCTTGCGCTTCTGGTACGTGCATTGGGCCAGAACGATGTAAAAGCAGTAGCGCGAACTTGGTAGCCCGCGTCCGTAGATAAAATCCTCTAATCGTTGAATTGACGATTAAGATTAGTATCCGGGGACGCGGACTACCAAGTTCGCGCTACATTCGTGTGGGACCCTACTTTGCCTCCGCTACCAGTGGGGCAAGGTACTGCGGCTCGTCTTGCAGGTGCTGGAGCATGTCGGCCGTCATGGCGGCGAGGTCGAAAGCAGGCGTCCAGCCCCAGTCTTCGCGGGCGCGCGAGTCGTCGATGCTCTTAGGCCAGGAATCGGCAATCTGCTGGCGCGAATCGGGCTGGTACGTCACCTGGAAACCGGGCAGGTGCTGCTGAATGCTGGCCGTGATTTCGCGCGGCGAGAAGCTCATGGCGCCGAGGTTGTACGAAGTGCGGATTTTAATCTGCTCGGCCGGAGCGTGCATCAGGTCCAGGGTGGCCTTCAGCGCATCGGGCATGTACATCATCGGCAGGTAAGTGTCCTCCTGCAGGAAGCACTGGTAAGGCAGGCCGTGCACGGCGTGGTGGTAGATGTCGACGGCGTAATCAGTGGTGCCGCCGCCGGGCAGCGACTTATAGCCGATGAGGCCGGGGTAGCGCAGGCTGCGCACGTCCAGGCCGTGCTTGCGGAAGTACCAGTCGAGCCACAGCTCACCAGCTTGCTTGCTGATGCCGTAAATGGTACCGGGGTCCATCACGGTGTACTGCGGGGTGTTGTCGCGGGGCGTATTCGGGCCGAACACGGCAATGCTGCTGGGCCAGTACACGCGGCCGGTGCCGTGTTCTACGGCAGCGTCGAGCACGTTGAACAGGCCGTCCATATTCAGCTCCCAGCCAAACTTGGGGTTCTTCTCGGCCGTGGCCGAGAGCAGGGCCGCCAAGTGGTAGATCTGCTTAGGCTTGTGGCGCTGCATCACGTCGGCCAGGCCCGCGCGGTCGAGTACGTCGAGCTGCACGAAGGGGCCGGCCTCGGCCAGCTCTGGGTGCTTGGGCAGGCGTACATCGGCCGCAATGACGTTGGAAGCGCCGTACATCTGGCGCAATTCGTGGGTGAGCTCGAAGCCCAGTTGTCCGCCGGCGCCAATTACCAGAATCGTGTCGGCTGTGCCATTTGTGCTCATGCGAAAAGGGGAATGCGTGGGGAAAAGCAGATCAGGGGAAAATTCCGCAAGTTGGGTGGCAAAGATACCAACTTCGCGTGCCTCGGCCGGCGTGTGCGGGGCAGGAGTTTGCGGCCGCAGTTGCAACTGCCCGTTCGGAATCGGTATCTTAAAACCATGCACTACCAACGGCTTTTTTATACGGCAGCGCTGCTGATGTGGTCCGCTTGGACGGCCTCGGCCCAAACGCCAGCCCCCTACCGGAACCTCGTAATGGAAGGCGGAGGCATCCGCGGCATTGCCTACGGCGGCGCGCTGCAGGAGCTAGAGCAGCAAGGCGTGCTGCGCGGCATTGAGCGGGTAGGCGGCACCTCGGCCGGCGCCATTCAGGCGGCGCTGCTGGCAGTGGGTTATTCGGCAGCCGAAATCGTAGAAGTCGTAAACCGCACGCCGGTGCAGCGGCTCAACGACGGCCGCTTCGTCTTCGTGGGCGGCAGCACGCGCCTGCTAAAGCAGTACGGATGGTACCGCGGCGACGAGTTTGCCCGTTACCTCAGCGAGCTGGTGGGCCGCAAAACCGGCAACCCCAACCTGACGCTGGGGGAGCTGCACCAGCTGGCCCAGCAGCAGCCCGGCCGCTACCGTGACTTGTATACCACCGGCACCAACCTAACCACCCAGCGCCTGCAGGTGTTCAGCTATGAAACGCACCCCAGCATGCGGATAGCCGATGCCGTGCGCATCTCGATGAGCATTCCGATGTACTTCCGGGCCGTGCTGCTCGATGCCAATGGCCACGTGGTGCACGGCAAGCCTGCCAAAGACCAGCCCGTGCAGGTGCTCGTGGACGGCGGTTTGCTTGCCAATTATCCCATCGACCTCTTCGACCATCCCCGCTACCTGACTACTGGCCCTGCCGCAGTGCCCGATGCTCACGGTCGGGTGTTCAACGCAGAAACCTTAGGCCTACGCCTCGACCGCGCCGAGCAGATTCAGCTGGATACCGCCGGCGCTGGCCGCCAGCAGCTTGCCGCCTACGACATTCACAACTTTCCGTCTTATGTCGGCGCGCTTTACAACGTGGCCATCGAGAACCTGAATCCAGCCCAGCCGCAGGATTGGCAGCGCACCATCAGCATCAGCACCATGGGTTTTCACCCAAAGATCAAGCGCATACCCGATGCGCAAAAGCAGCAACTCATGGATAGCGGCCGGCGCGGCGTGCAGGCGTTTATGCAGCGGGCGCAGGTGCAGCGCTAAAGAATGAAACACAGCAGCTGGCTCCGCTCCCTAGGTGAATTCCAGGCATGGAGCGGCGCGGGTGGGGGTAGTTGGTTGTCTTTGTTTCTCTGGCCCGTCATGTCTCGGCTACGCTCGACATGACGGGTTATTTGCGTTGTCAAAGAAACGGTCGACTACATCATACTGCACGAGGCGAAACGGCGAATCACCTGCTCCTTAACCATCGAAAAGGCAACTAGAGAGCAAGCATCAGTCCAAGCTTATCCACCCGTTAACCTCACTTATTATTTAGAACATTTCTAATCTGATGTTATAAGTTTATAATAAAATGAAGTAGGTGTTTTACTAATCAAGGTTGAGGCTCTTTATTTGGGTGTTCTTTGGAATGATTCCAAATAATACGCCGCATGAACACACACCAACTACTTAGTCTTACCGCCCTTGTTTCGGCATGTGCGCTACCCGCGTGGGCGCAGCAAGCCGGTACCATTCAGGGTACCATCACCACACAAGACGGCTCGCCGGCCGAGGCCGTTACCGTCAGCCTGAAAGGTAAAGCCCTCGGCACCGTCACCAACGGCCGCGGCCAGTACACGCTGGAACGCATACGCGCCGGGGAATACACCGTGGTGGTGAGTGGCGTGGGGCTGAAAACCACCGAACAAACCATCACGGTGAGCAACGGCCAGCCCACTACCCTCGACTTTGTGCTGGCTGAAAATGCCCAGCAGTTGAAAGAGGTAGTGGTAAGCGGAGCCCGCATCAACCGCTTCGTCCGCCCCAGTTCCGACAACGTGGCCAAGATGCCGCTCAAAAACCTCGAAAACCCGCAGGTGTACGCCACTGTGGGCAAAGAACTGCTGGCCGAGCAGCTGGTGTTTTCCGTCGACGACGCGATGCGCAACGCCCCGGGCGTGCAGAAGATGTGGGAGGCCACCGGCCGCGCCGGCGACGGCGGCGCCTACTACAACACCCGTGGCTTCATCGTGCAGAGCCAGCTGCGCAACGGCCTGGCCGGCAACGTGACCAGCAGCATCGATGCGGCCAATCTGGAGAAGCTGGAAGTCATCAAAGGCCCATCGGCAACCTTGTTCGGCTCGGCCCTCACCTCGTACGGAGGCCTGATCAACCGCGTGACCAAGAAACCTTACGAGCGGTTTGGCGGCGAAGCGGCCGTAGCGGCGGGCAGCTACGGTTTTCACCGCGTGAGTGCCGATGTGAACACGCCGCTGGGGCAGGCGCTGGCTTTCCGCCTGAACACGGCCTATCAGTACCAGGATAACTTCCAGAGCCAAGGCTTTGCGCGCAGCATAGCGGTGGCCCCAAGCCTGCTGTTTCGACCCAATGACCGGCTCTCGGTGCTCATAGATGCCGAAGTGATGCGCGGCCGCAACGTGGGCAGGCAGATCTTCTTTTCCTACTTCCCGGCCGCTTCGCTGGGCGCCACCCGCGCCGATCAGCTGCCCCTCGACTACCGCCAGTCGTACACCGGCAGCGGCCTGGAGCAGGCCTCGCGCAGCACCAACCTGTTTGGGCAAGTAAATTACCGCATCGCGCCGGGCTTCACCTCCTCCACCAACCTGACGAGCAGCCACAGCTTCTCCGACGGCTTCGGGCCGTACTTCTACCTCTCGCCGGGCGCCAACGGCGGTTTGCTCGTCAACCGCGCCGACCAATCTACGCGCAACAGCCGCAACCAGGTGTACGAGGTGCAGCAGCTGTTCAACGCTGACTTCAACGTGGGCCGCCTGCGCAACCGCGCCGTGGTAGGTCTGGACTTTTTGCGCGTCGATTCCGACCAGAACTTCTTTGGCAGCGTGTTCGACGCCGTGCCGCTGAACGGTTCCGAAGCTGATTACTCCGGCTTCAACGGCACTTCCCTAGCGGCCCTGTACGCCAGCCGCCAGCCCGACTTCACCTACCCCGTCACCACCAAGAAAAATACCTATAGCGCCTTCGCTTCCGACGTGCTGAACCTCACCGAGCGGCTGAGCGTGCTGGCCGCCGTGCGCCTGGACCGCTTCGAAAACCAGGGCGGGCTGGTGGGCAGCGCTGTAGAGCCCTTCCGCCAAACAGCCCTTTCGCCCAAGTTCGGGGTGGTGTACCAGCCGGTGAAGGATAAGGTGTCGGTGTTTGCCAACTACCAGAACAGCTTCAACAACCGCGGCAGCTACCAGGCCTACGACGTGACCGATGCCGACAGCGTGGTGACGCGCAACCCCAAGCTGGAAGCGGCCAATCAGCTGGAAGGCGGCGTGAAAGTGGATGCTTTCGACGGCAAGCTAACGGCCACCGTGAGCTACTACCACATAGAGGTGCAGAACCTGCTGCGCGCTGACCCCGACCCCGCGGCAGCCCGCAAGTTTACGCAGGTGCAGGACGGGGCCCAGCGCAGCCGCGGCGTGGAGGTCGACATTATTACCAATCCCTTCCCGGGCTTCAACGCCGTGGCCGGCTTCAGCTACAACGACTCCAAGCTGCTGCGCGCCGATGCCGACGTAAACGGCCGCCGGCCGGCTACGGCCTCTTCGCCGGTGCTGGCCAACCTGTGGCTGAGCTACCGTCTGCCCGACCACGTGGTGAAGGGCCTGGGCTTCGGCTTCGGCGGCAACTACGCTTCCGACAACAAAATCATGAACAGCGTGAGCCTGGGCGAATTCACTTTGCCGGCCTACACCGTGCTCAACGCCTCGGCCTTCTACGACATGAGCCACTTCCGCTTCTCGGCCAAAGTGGACAACCTCACCAACCAGCGGTACTGGATTGGCTACACTACCATGAACGCGCAGCCGCTGCGCAGCTTCGTGGGCAGCCTGGCCTACAAGTTCTAGGCTGCCAGAACAGTTTTTTGTCGGGGCAGCCCGGGCTACCGGGCAGCGGAGGGTGAGTGAAACGCTGGGCTTCGGCGGTCGGTTGTACAACGGCCGAAGCCAACATCAGCCTGGGCTGTCCTCGACAACTAGCCAGAAAGTAACTGTTGAATTCAAGGCTTGCCACCCATGACGCGCTTCAAGAAACTCATTGGCAAACTGCACCTCTGGCTCGGGTTGGCATCCGGGCTGGTGGTGTTTATTGTAAGCCTGACCGGGGCCATCTTCGTATTTCAGGACGAAATCCGCGACGCCACCCAGCCGTGGCGCAAGGTGGAAATTAGCCACTCGGAACCGTTGCCGCCCTCGCAGCTGCAGGCCGAAGCCTGCCGCAACCACCCGACCGTCACGAGCAGTTGGGTTTTCTACATGGGCCCCGACCGCTCGGCCATCGTGTACGGGACCGATAAGCAGGAAGTCGAATTTGCCACCTTCGTCAATCCCTACACCGGGCAGGAACTGCGCCACCTGAATCTGCACCGCGACTTTTTTACCATCGTGCAGGAGCTGCACATGCACCTGCTGCTGCCCGAAGCGGTAGGCAAATGGGTGGTGGGTATATCGGTGTTGATTTTTGTGCTGATGCTGGGCACGGGCATCGTGCTGTGGTGGCCCAAGCGCAAGCAAGACCGGCACCGCAGCTTCACCATCAAGTGGGGCGCGAAGTGGCGCCGCGTCAACTACGACCTGCACAACGTCTTGGGCTTTTATGCTGCCAGCATCGCGCTTATCCTGGCCCTCACGGGCTTGGTGATGACCTTTCAGTGGGTGCAGAAATCGGTGTACCTGACCGCCAACCTAGGCCGCGACTACCCGGCCGAGTACGCGCCGCCCACCGTGGATACGCTACAAGCCGCTGCCGCGCCGGCCCAGCCGCTCATCGACGTGTTTTACCAGCAGGTGCGCCGCGGCTCGCCGCAGGCCGAAATGGTGTACGTGGCGGCGCCGGGCCCCAAAAGTCAGCCAGTGTACGCCATAGCCTACCCCGAGTCGCTGCACTACGACCGCCGCGACGAGTACTACTTCCACCCCGCGTCGGGCCAGCTGCTGAAAAGCATTCCGCACGTCACCAAGAGCGTCGGTCAGAAACTCACCGACCTCAACTACGACCTGCACGTGGGGCAGGCGCTAGGCCTGCCGGGCAAGATTCTGGCTTTCCTGGCCAGCCTGATATCCGCCAGCCTGCCCGTAACCGGGACGCTGGTGTGGTGGGGCCGCCGCAACAAGACCAAGAAAAAGCCGCGCGTGGCAGTGGCGTAGTAGGTCAATAGTGTTGTCAGGTGCTTTTGCCTAGCGGGGTTACTTGGGTCGAGTGAACTACAAGCAATAGCACGTCATGCTGAGCTTGTCGAAGCATCTCTCCCGCTTCGTTGAGGTCACTATCAGTAGAGATGCTTCGACTGCGCTCAGCAGGACGTGCTGGAAAGTTTTTTTGAGTCCTTTCCGAGCTTACTGTTCATACCCCTAGTTCAGCCCCACCTTACCTTTCACCGATTCGAAAATCTTATTCGAATCAAACCCGACGCCGCGCTTGAACACGATTTCGGTGCGGCGAAGCTGCTGAATGTCCTTTTCCGGGTCGCCATCGACGAGCACCAGATCGGCTTGCTTGCCGGCCTCGATGGTCCCGATTTCCTTTTCGCGACCCAGGTAAATGGCGCCATTCAGCGTGCTGATCTTGATGGCCTGCACCGGGGTAAAGCCCGCTTCCACCAGCAGCTCTACCTGGCGGCGGTTGGAGTAGCCCGCAATGGTGCGGCCGGCACCCGTGGGGTCAGTGCCCGATACGAGTAGGCCGCCGGCGTCGTGGAACTGCTTTTCCCAAGCCATTTCTTTCTTGAACAGCGCCGTGCTGGCCGAGTCCCGGTTTTGGTTTTGCTGCCAGGTTTTGGTTTCGCGTTCCTGCAACTGCGGAATCAGGGCCTCCATGCCACCGCCGAGCACTACTTCGCGGCCGGTGTAGGGCTCAAACACCGGCAGGGTAGAAGTCAGCGCCACTTTCTTGCTGATGAGGAAGCTGATCAGGTCGCGCATTTCGGGGCTGTTGACGGGCAAGCCGAGCAAGCCTTTGCGCGCCGCAGGGTAGTCACAGTTGTCGGCCTGCTTGCCAGCGGCAAAGTCGGAACTGGCCATGAAGCCGTGCTCCAGGTTGTCGATACCCAGCTCGGCGGCTTCGCGGTAGCTGATGGCGCACAGGTGCCCCGTGACTTTGAGGTTGCGCTGGTGGGCTTCCTTTACCACGGCCGCCAGATCGGCGCGGGTGGCGTGCATGTACATCTTATAAGACGTGCAGCCTTTGTCGGCCCAGAACCTGGCCGTGCGCGCCGCGTCTTCGGGCCCGTTGATGGTGTTTAGGGCCGGAATGTCCATGGCTGGCTCCTCCATGTAGGGCGCCGTCACGTCGATGTCGGGCCCGATGAGCTTGCCTTCCCCGATCATGCGCTTGATGGCTAGGTCGGTCTGCGGCTCAATGCTGCCCGCCGTGCGAATGGTGGTGGCCCCGCCCGCGAGGTACAGCCGCGGGAAAGAGTAGGGCATCTGCGCAATGTTGAAGTACGAGCCCGTAGGCATGGTGTAGTACAAGTGCTCGTGCAGCATCACGAAACCCGGAATCAGCGTCTTGCCGGCGCAGTTGATGACCTGCGCGTCCTTGGGCACCTTCACCTTCTTCAGCGGGCCTACTTGCTCAATGCGCCCGTTGCGCAGCAGCACGGTTTGGTGCAGTTGCGCCGGGCGGCCAGTGCCGTCGATGACCTTGGCATCGGTGAGGGCAATCAGCGGGGCATCGGTGCGGATAAACTCGCGCACTTGCGGAGTAAAGCTCGGCTGGGTCTGAGCCTGAGCCGCGGCGGGCAGGAGCAGGGCCAGGGCAAAGCGGAGCAGGTGGCTTGGTTGGGAAGGGCGCATAAGGGCAGCAGAAGTGATGGGGCGGCGCGCAAGTATACGCCGCAGGGGCCGCTTCACCGGGCTTCTAACCAAAGCTGGCAAGGCCGGTGGCCAATGGACGCCGTGCCTGTACTGCTTCGTCATTGGCAAATTAGTCTTGGTGCTGATAATCACATGAATATGTGAGCAGGCAACCGCGCAGTCGGGCATTCCATCTGGCCCGGTGTAAAGCAATTGCAGCGGCCTCGCCCGCAACGCTTGTACAACTCCGCAGGACCAACTTTCACATCACTCCCCCCGACGCGCCATGAACAAAGTATTCATCCTCCCGATCCTGGCTTGGTTTGGCAGTGCCACCACCACGCCTGCCCAAGCCCAGGCCTTGCCGGCCGAGTCCTTTTGGCAGGTAACCAACGCCGCCTCGGGCGACCTGAACCTGTGGACCTTGCGGGTCGACCGGGGCTCGTTCCAGCTGTACTCGCAAAAAGATGTGCTGAAGCCGTTTGCGCAAGAGGCGGCGGATAACAAAGACCACCTGGCCAACAAAACCATCAACGGCAGCTTGGTTTACATCGAAGGGCAGTCCAAGACCAGCGGCGACAGCCTGATCCTGGACGGCAGCTTTCAGTCGGTGTACACCAAGCGGCGCTTCCACGCCACTATCCACCGTGGCACCTTCCAAGGCTTTATCACCCCCGATGGCAAGGCCAAAACGCCTCTGCAAGGCGTCCGACTGGCCCGCAAAAAACCGCTGCGGAACTACGCCGCGATAATCGACTCGGCCATCCACGTGACGGAAAGCAAGATCTACAACCCGCACTTGCTGCAGCAGGCGCCGTGGACTGCTTTCAAAAAGCAAATCCGCCGCCAGGGCCGCACCATCCTGGATGATTACCAGCTCAAGATTGTGTACACGCTCAGCGCGGCGCGGCTTCCGTTCAGTCACTACGACTTGTCCTCCCGCCGGCCTTCCGTGGCCCCGGCGCCGGGAAAAGGAGCCTCAACCGCGGCTGCGGCAACGAAAGCATCGGCAAGCAATGTGGCGCTACGGGAAATATCTCCCCAAACGGCTTACCTGCAGGTACGCTCGTTTGATGGTACCAACACGGAAATGGACAGCGTGGTGAGCCTGCTCAAGGCTAAGCCTTACCAACACCTGATCATTGACCTGCGCAACAATCAGGGCGGCTCCATCGAGGCGGTGATGCCCCTGGCCCGGTACCTGTCGCCCGACACGGTGTATCTGGGCGCCATCGTCACGCGCGGTTGGTTTGAGCATTCCCCGGTGCCGCCCACGCAGGCCGAGTACAAAAAACTGCAGCCGTTCTCCGAAGCCAGCTACGCGGGTATTCAAGAGGCCATGCACCGGTACAAAGGCCTTTCGTTGATTGCCCCGCCCGACCCGCAGGCGTTTAAAGGCAAGGTGTACCTGCTGGTGGATAAAGAAACTGCCAGCGCCTGCGAACCGCTGGTGTACAGCTACCAGCACAACAAGCGCGTGGTGGTGGTAGGCGAAAACACCGCCGGCGCCATGCTCAGCGGGGACCGGTTCCCACTGCCCGCGCCGTTTGTGCTACGCGTTCCGACTGCTGACTATTACACTGCCGACGGCAAGCGCCTGGACTTGGTAGGCGTAGCGCCCGATGTAAAAGTGGCTCCCGGATCCAGCATGGATTATGTGCTGAATACGTTGATCAAGAAGTAATCAGAGACTGAACGCAGCGGCTAAGGTCGCGGAGCACGGTTAGAATTAGCTCCCCTTCTCATCTGAGGAGGGGAGCTAGCTTTTGCTCTAGCACTAGATTCTAAGGGAAAGAGGATGAGGTTTTCCTTTTAGCTTTGGGTAGAGCCGTCACCTTCCCGCGCGGCGGCCGTACCTTCGTCTACCGATTCCCAAGATTCCCACGACATGTACACCACTCTCCAGCCCGACCTTCAGCAGCAGCTGCAGGAAATTAAAGAAGCCGGTCTTTATAAAAAGGAGCGCATCATCACCAGCCCGCAGGGCGCCGAAATCGAAACCGATGAGGCCGGCGAGGTGCTGAACTTTTGCGCCAATAACTACCTGGGTCTTTCCTCGCACCCGGCCGTAATTGAAGCCGCCAAAGAAGCCATCGATACGCACGGCTACGGCATGTCGTCGGTGCGCTTTATCTGCGGCACCCAGGATATTCACAAGGAGCTGGAGCGCAAGCTGGCCGAGTTCCTGGGCACCGAGGACACCATCCTTTACGCCGCCGCTTTCGACGCCAACGGCGGGGTTTTTGAGCCCTTGTTCAACGAGCAGGACGCCATCATCAGCGACGCCCTTAATCACGCCTCCATCATCGACGGCGTGCGCCTGTGCAAAGCCCAGCGCTACCGCTACAACCACAACGATATGGCGGACCTGGAGAAGCAGCTCCAGGACGCCCAGGCCAAGGGTACCCGCCACCGCATCATCGTGACGGACGGCTCGTTTTCCATGGACGGCACCATCGCGCAGCTCGACAAAATCTGCGACCTGGCCGATAAGTACCAGGCACTGGTCATGATTGACGAGTGCCACAGTATGGGCTTCCTCGGCAAAACCGGCCGCGGCACCCACGAGTACCGCAACGTGATGGGCCGCGTGGACATCATCACCGGCACGCTGGGCAAAGCCCTCGGCGGCGCCATGGGCGGCTTCACCTCGGGTCGCAAAGAAATCATCGACATGCTGCGCCAGCGCAGCCGGCCTTACCTGTTCTCCAACACGCTGGCCCCGGCCATCGTGGGCGCCTCCATCCGCGTGCTCGACCTGCTCACCGAAAGCACCCAGCTGCGCGACCAACTGGAGGAAAACACCAAGTACTTCCGCGAGCAGATGACCGCCGCCGGCTTCGATATCAAGCCCGGTGAGCACCCCATCGTGCCCGTTATGCTTTACGATGCCAAGCTGGCCCAGGAATTCGCCGCCAAAATGCTCGACAAGGGCATTTACGTGGTAGGCTTCTACTTCCCCGTGGTGCCCAAAGGCCAGGCCCGCATCCGCGTACAGCTTTCGGCTGCGCACACCCGCGCCCACATCGACAAGGCCATACAGGCCTTCATTGAAGTAGGCCGCGAGATGGGCACGCTAAAGGACCGGAGCGCCGCCCAGCCGGAGGCTGGCCAGGTGGTGCAGAACACGCCGTGAAACTGAGGGACTCTTCAAAAAAACAAA
Source organism: Hymenobacter sp. FMD4 (assembly GCF_058932745.1). Taxonomy (NCBI): domain Bacteria; kingdom Pseudomonadati; phylum Bacteroidota; class Cytophagia; order Cytophagales; family Hymenobacteraceae; genus Hymenobacter; species Hymenobacter sp. FMD4. Next base: position 16,745 of record NZ_JBZYWH010000007.1, on the reverse strand, counting down.
GCCCCACCGAAGCTTCGGTGGGGCTTTGTTGTGCTGTCCGGGGCAGTAGCTACTAGTGGCTCTTGCTTACGCGCAAACTTGAGGTTTCTCCGTTGGTTCCGGTTAATACCAAGTGGTAGAGGCCATCAGGGTGCTGCGACAAGTCTACGGTGCGCCTTGTATTCGATGCCTTACTTTGCAGGCACAAGCGCCCTGCCGCGTCATACACCTGCACCTCTACTTCTTTGGGCAGTGAGCCCTCCAGTTGCACTACGCCGCTAGAGGGATTGGGGTAGGCTCCGATGTTCCAATTTGACTTGCTTCCTTTCCTGGCAGCCAGGGCCGTACCGGCGTAACGCAAAAGCACGGGGTGGTTAGACGAGGAGCCAGACATACTAGCCCACATCTGATCCGAAGTTCCAGCCAGATGCGCCACTCCTCCGCTGGTTTGGATGTTGGCATTCGTGATTCGCCAACTGTTGCCGTGGTCTTCGCTAATGAACATCGTGCCCAAAAAGTTGCTGGTTGATGTAGGAGAACGGCTGTAAATCAGATAAGTGCCAGGGCGGTCAACCACCGCCGTCATCGAGCTCACATAACCCGTGAGACCGGTCGGACTGACCGGGCTCCAGGTAGCGCCACCATCCGTTGTGCGAGTCAGGTGAAGCACGTTTTGGGTGCCTGATGTGGTGTAATAATAGGACAATCCGTTAGACTCGTCTTCAAAGCTGACGCGGTCAACATTGGCAACCGCGCTCCAAGTAAGGCCGGCATCTGCCGTACGCAGCAACACAGGGGTAGTGTATGGATAACGGTCACTACTGACAAAAGCAGTTATCCATACACTGTTGCTTGGCCTGCCCGCTATGGAATAAGTATCCCCAAAGTAATTTAAACCGGTGCTAGGAATACCAGCGGGCAGGTTCGAAGCCAAAGCCCAAGTGAGCCCGCCGTCGGTGGTTCTGTATATGGGCCAGCTAGTAGAGAGGTAACCGGGGACTGCAACGGCAATACCCACTGTTGGAGTAAAAAAATGGATGATTCTGAAGGAGGCTGGCAACGGGTTGGGCAGAGGAGCCAAACCGCTCAGGCCGGTAGTGGTGCGCCATAAAGTATTAGAACCGCTCAACGCCCACGCGTGCTGGGCGTCAACCGCGGTTAAGTCTCGAACAGCTCCGAGTTGCGCAGGAGTAGGACTGGGGTCCGCCGTGTACGTTTGTTGCCAGGTTTGCCCATTATCGGTGGTGCAAAAAATTTTGTACCGGTAGCTGCGTCCGCCCGGCCCCAGTTGGTCTATTTGAGTTATATGACCCCATAGTACGTTCCTTCGCGGGATAATGGGCCTGGTTATATCAGGTCCTATACTCATTCCAACGGCCGGAAAGTAGGTGGGGACGCCAGGTGGTTGCACCCAAGGCGCCTGCCCCCAAACCTGTTGTATACCTATAGCGCCAAAAGCTATGAGAGTTAACGTTCTTTTCATCGGTACAGGAAGAAAGGGCGACGGCTTTCGAAAGATTAGAAATTAAATATACTCCTGCCAGTAGAAGCGACTTGGCACACTCATGATCCTACCATTAGGCTTGGTTATGATCAGGCGCTGCTGGTATTTCCCTGGGCCATTCAGTAAGTCTAACCTATCACTTCGAGAATCAATATATTTAAAAAATATATAAAAGAATCGATGTTTGATGTTGCGCTTGGCACGTCGCCAAATAGGTACGCCCGGGTGGGGGGCATGGCTTATCTCATCATCATTGTAGCCGGCCTATTGGGGGAGACATTCGTTCGCAATACGCTCGTAGTCTCGGGCGACGCCGCCGCCACCGCCCGGCGAATAATGGAGTCGAAGCTGCTTTGGCAGGCCGGCATTGCGGGTGACCTGCTCATGCACGTGCTCGACGTGGTAGTGATGATTATCCTCTATTCGTTACTGAAGCCCATCAGCAAGACCCTGGCCCGCATGGCGCTGGTCTCCAACGTGGTCCAAACCGCCGTATTGGCGTTGAATAAGTTGAATCTGCTGATGCCGCTGTTTCTGTTGGGCGACGCGCCGTACCTCACTGGCTTGGCGCCGGAGCAACGGGAGGCATTGGCTTATGTATTCATCCGGGCGCACGGCTACGGCTTTGGCATTGGCCTCATCTTCTTCGGCCTGACCTGCCTGCTATGGGGCTACCTGATTATCCATTCCCATTATTTGCCCCGGGTGCTGGGGCTGCTGATGCAAGTAGCGGGCCTGTGCTACATCATCAATAGCTTCGCGCTGATCGTTGCGCCGCAGGTGGCCGATGCGCTGTTCCCATTCATTATGCTGCCGCCGTTTTTCGCCGAAACCCTCTTGGCTATTTGGCTTATGATCAAAGGCGTGGATGTAGATAAGTGGCGGGAAGTCACGACGGTGCCGCGGGTGCTGGCATAATTCAAAACTCAATTGCAGCAAAAAGGCCCGCCGGAGTTCCGACGGGCCTTTGTGTTAGTGTGCGGCTCTTAATGCTGTAGATGAATCAATAGGCGCCGCGCACCGGCTTTGTTAGATGTCAGTACTAAGTGATAAAGGCCCGCTGGCTGATTGGTCAGGTCAACCGTACGTTGCGTATTGGTGACTGTGGCCTGGTAGCATAGGCGCCCAGCGGTGTCGTAAATGTGGAGTTGCTCTGCTTGCCGCAACTCTCCTTCCAGTTGAAACTGGCCTTTGGTCGGATTGGGATAAGCAACCAGGGGGGGAGCTGATTTGGTAGAAGACCTTGTAGGTAATGCGGTACCAACGTAACGGATAGCTACCGCATTATAAGCATAAGTTGGGTCGCTTGAGCCAGCAAAACTGGGGCCGGCCCACACTTGGCCGGGTATGGATGCTACCAGCTTTTTAATAACGCCTGACCTAAAATTGCTATGTAAGGTTTGCCAAGTATCTCCTCTGTCGTAGCTGATGGCCATCGTACCGTTTGCCAAGTTGGATGGGCCTACATACGAGTTTGGCCTATAGCTAATGTATGTGCCAGGCATTCCAGCTACTGCAGCTATGGATTCGTATCTTGATGAGCTACTTTGGACAATAGGGTTCCACGAAATCCCCCCATCTGCGGTCCTGCGTAGGGAATAGACATACTGATTGCCAACCAAATTCGCAGAGTAGGCTAGCCCATTTAGAGCATTTTCGAATGTAAGGTCTCTTACCGTTACGTTGGCAGTTGCCGTCCAAGTCAGGCCTTCATCAACTGTGCGCAACAGCATTTGGTCATTGGTTTTAAGCCATAGAATGTTGCCCAAACTGGGCTTTTCTAGTACATAATTAAGCGCTTGTGAATTGTCGCTTAATAAGCCAAAGGCGTTTGGTATTGGGGTCCAATTAAGCCCTCCGTCTGTAGTTCGGTAAAGAGGCCAGGACGCTTCGCCCGCAAGTCGCTGCCCAACAGCAATTCCTGTGGTAGAGGAGAAAAAGTGAATACGAGATAAACCAGGGGCAGCGCTTACTGCAACAAAGCCACTCGCTCCTGAAGTAGTTTTCAATAAAGTTCTGACCCCTGTGTTGTGGTCGTGCCGCAGCATCCAGGCAGTCTGCCCATCTAGTGCAGATACATCTAGCACACTGACTCCTCGCGCTACGTTCCTGTAGTAGGAATAGCTGGTAGTGGGAGATACTGACCAAGTTTGGCCGTTGTCAGCAGTGCTAAAGACTCTTGAATAATAGTCCATTCCGGGCCCCCCAAACCACTCCCACGTAGTGCCCCATAAAGCATTTGCTTGTGGTGAAACCATATATGATATATCACCTCCTTGGTAATTATAAGAAGGTGTTCCGGGCTGTATCACCCACGGAGACTGGGCCCAAGCAGAATGTAGGGCTAAGTTGATTAAGGTCAACCAGCATAGTAACAATTTCTTCATCTTGAAGCGTATCAATGGCACTTACACAAATCAGGGGTAAGTCTACGGAACTAATTGAAATACTTATAGGAGCTTGTTTCTTGACTTAACATTAGACAAACGCGTAAAACCACGTCTAGAGTCAGCACTCAAGTGCCATATAAGGGCCTATGGTAACTTCTAGACTTGCTGATTATTACATCGGGCAAGAGCATTAGAAGGTAATTATTACTGCAGCTTGTGCACGCGTATGGTTTGGGTGTGCCCGGTAGGGGAAGTAAGCACAAGCTGATAAAGGCCAGCAGGCCGCCGCGACAAATCAACAGTACGCACCGTTGTAGATACATTGGTTTCCTGATGCAAGCGACCAGCAGCATCGTAAACGCGCACGCTACCGGCTTGGGATGGTAGTTCACCGGCGAGCGTCACGGTGCTCTGCGTGGGGTTGGGGTAGGCTGTTACCAAAGCCAGTTGTTTTGGCTTTATGGTGGGCAGTGCCGGGCCGGCATAGCGGACTACCATTGGCTGGCCGCCGGTCTGAACGGCGCTTCCAGCCCAGAACTGGCTTGGCCCGGTAAATGCCAGATTGGGCTTCACGCTGTAGCTAGTGCTGGTTTCTAATACCCGCCAGTTGGTGCCCCGGTCATAGCTGATGTATGTGGTGCCCGTCACTTCGTATGGCGCCCCCGAGTAGGTATATCTGTAGCTCAAGTAAGCGCCTGGGATACCCGCCACAGCGGTCATTGGCAGGAAGCCAATGGTGCCCGCGTAGCTAACGGGTACCCAGGTAATACCTCCGTCGGTGGTGCGCTGCAGTACGGGCTGTCCCGCCATGGTATAATTGGCAAGGCCACGCTGGGCATCCTCGAAGGCTACGCGCCCTACGTTGGGTGCTGTGGTCCAGGTCAGCCCTTGATCCGCGGTACGCAGTAATACCCCGTTTGCTAGGTTGGCCTGGTCGGAAGAAGTGCTTATCCACAAGTGACTGCCCATGCCTTGCTGACCGATGAAGGCCAGGCTGCCCGTGGCCGCAAAAGTCGGCGGATTTGGTATGGGTGTCCACGTTACACCTGCGTCAGTGGTGCGGTAGATGGGCCAGGTAGTGGCACCTGCGGCAGCCGATTGCGGGTAAGCTACCCCAACTGTAGCCGAGAAAAAGTGAATGCCTCTAACGCCAGTGGGTACAGTCCCAACGGGCGCAAACCCATTGATGCCGGTGGTGGTACGCGTAAGGGTTCCGTCGTTCAGCAGTACCCATGCCGTTTGATCTTGCAAGGGAGAGAGGGATACAATAGCATTGACAAGGGGCGTGTTGTACGCGCTCTGCCAGGTTTGCCCGTTGTCCGTGGTATGGATGATATGGTACCAATCGGATCTGCTGCCTGGCCCGTTTTGGGCTGCTTGGCGCCCGAAGCCCCAGAGTACATTGGCTTGAGGCGAGGTTACATTCATGGACGCACTGGGAGTAGCGAGTCCGGATGGTGGATACGTCGGCGTGCCGGCAGGGGCTACCCAGTTTGTTTGAGAATAGGCAGGAGCTAAGGTGCACGCAGCAATGGCTAGCAAAGCGATTAATGTTTTTGTCATAAGATCAGAATGGTAAGAGTAAAATCAGAGCACATAATCAGCTGCGACTTTTCGAAAGTATGGAAATAGGATAGAACATTTAAAAACAGCAGCTTATCAATTGGCTGATTAACCAAGTGGTCGAGCCACTCTATTCTGAAGCTTTTACTCTAGCAGCAAGGCCCGCCCAAAATTTCAGTAGGCCTTGCTGGCGAGCAGGCTAATGTTGCAGCCATCCGATAACCGGCTAAAAGGTGGACTTCTACGCACCGACAACGCGAAGGATGGGTGCTATTTCGTTCCTCCAAATTTCGAACTCCGCTGACGTGTGTATTGCTCCAGATGCGTGGCAGAAAAAGCGCCTGGGTCCGCTACAGTTTATTAGCTGCCCAACGCAGATAAACGCTAATTTCAACGGCCACTCCCCGCCACAGTAACCAAACTTGCCGGTGCTATGAAACTCTATTATTTGATGCCCGTGCTCCTAATAGCCGGCGCTGCATCTAGCACGCTCACCACCCGTACCACAGTCGCACACAATGTGCCGGCAAGTGAAGCGGGCAAGAGCGGTATCGTCACCGGAGCCGATCAAACCGAGGCCTACGTCGCCTACCTCCAAAACAAGCGCGTCGCCATCCTGGCCAACCCGACGACCGTTATCGGCAAGAAGCACTTGGTGGATAGCCTGTCGGCCAGGGGGGTGAACATCGTCCGGATCTTCGGGCCGGAGCACGGCTTTCGGGGCAATGCCAGCGCCGGGGCCAAAGTCGGGGACGAGAAAGACCCGGCCACGGGTATTCCCGTCATTTCCCTGTACGGTAAAAAGCGCAAACCGTCCGCAGAAGACCTGGCCGATGTGGACGTGATGATTTTCGATATCCAGGATGTTGGGTGCCGGTTCTACACTTACATCAACGTGCTGCGGGATGTGATGGATGCCTGCGCTGAAAACAACAAAGAACTGCTCGTTCTGGACCGACCCAACCCCAACGGCTACCTCGTGGACGGCCCCGTGCTGGACATGCAGCTAAAGTCCGGCATCGGGCAGTTTCCCATTCCCATTGCGCATGGCGTCACCATTGCTGAATTCGCCCAGATGATCAACGGCGAGAAGTGGCTGCCCGAGGACCGCACCTGCAAGCTCAAGGTCATCCCCGTCAAGAACTACCAGCACGACATGGAGTACGTGCTGCCGGTGAAGCCTTCGCCTAACCTGAATACCCAGCAGAGCATCCTGCTATACCCTTCGACTTGCCTGTTTGAAGGCACGGTGCTGAATCACGGCCGCGGCACGCAGTTTCCCTTTACCATCCTCGGCAGCCCCGCCCTGAAGGGCAAGTTTCCCTTTTCGTACACGCCGGTCAGCATTCCAGGCATGAGCGAAACTCCGCTGCACATGAACCAAGTGTGTTATGGGCTGGACCTGCGGAAGTATGACGTCAGTCAGCTGCGCAAAACCAAGCGCATCAACTTGGACTGGATGATTACCCTGTACAACGCTTATCCGGACAAGGAGCGGTTCTTCGACAGAACCCAGAGCAAGGAAATCGGTAACATCAACGGCTTGGCTGGCACCAATGATTTCAAAAACCAGATAGTGGCCGGCAAAACCGCCAAGCAGATTCAGGATTCCTGGGAGCCGGGCTTGTCGCAGTACAAGCAGATGCGGCAGAAGTATTTGCTCTACCGATAAGGCGGGGCACCTACCCGGCATTTCTTACCCCACACATGCCAAACCAAAAGGCCCGCTGGAATTCCAGCGGGCCTTTTGGTTTAACTTATTTACCGGTTTTTAAATCGGCTGATGGCTTGCCGGGTGAAGTCCGACAGCACCAAGCGGCCGCTGATGCCGGCCCGTTCTACCAGTAATTGGCCCCAGTGCTCGGTACCCTGCCAGAATACCTGCTTTAGCTCGGCCAATGCCTCGGGGTTGTAAGCAGCAAGCTTGGCAGCGAAGGCAGCCACGGCTTGGTCCATTTCTTCGGTAGTGTCAAATACCTCGGCGTAAAGACCCCGGTCGCGGGCCCAGGCGGCGGAGCGGAACTCACCCGCGTCCAGCGCCAGCTGCGCGTAAGCCGAGGTGCCCAGCTTGCGTTCTACCGCCGGCCCGACCACAAAGGGGCCGATGCCTACCACCAGCTCACTCAGCTTCACCGAAGCCTGTGCCGTGGCAAAGCAGTAATCGGTGGAAGCGGCTACGCCCACGCCGCCGCCGATGGCTTTGCCCTGCACGCGCCCAATGATGACTTTGGGACAGGTGCGGCAGGCGTTAATCACCTTGGCGAAGCCGGAAAAAAACTCCAGGCCCTGCGCCTCGTTATCGATGGCCATTAGCTCATCGAAGGAGGCACCAGCGCAAAAGGTCTTTTCGCCCTCGCTGCGCAGGATGATGACCTTCGTGGAATCAGCCTGCCCAACGGCGGTGATGGTTTCAGCCAGTTGCGTCAGCAGCGCGCCGGGCAGAGAGTTGTGCGAGGGGTGAAAAAAGGAAATGGTAGCAATGCCTTGGGCGTCGGTCGTGGTTTCAACTTTGCCAGCGGCTAGGGTATCAGTGGTGCTCATGTACTGAAAAAAGAACTGTCATCCTGAGGCGCAGCCGAAGGACCTTCTAATGCTAGGTGGTAACATGCCTCACGTCGGCCGTTCTTGCGTGAAAAGGTCCTTCACTCCGCTGCGCTGTATTCAGGATGACAGATGAGTTAGAGGATGAATGGTGCTGCTTATTCCTGGTTCTTTTTCTTCACCATGGTCAGGATGGTGGCCACGGCTACCGTTTCACCGGTTTCGTCGGTCACCTGCACCAGCCAGCGCACGATGCCTTTGGCTACGTCGGTTTCGTCGCGCTTCTCTTGGCCGATCTTTTCCTTCACTGTCAGCTGCACGCCGATGGTCATGCCGGGGTACACCGGCTTGGTGAAGCGGCATTCGTCGAGGCCGTAGTTAAGCAGCACCGGGCCCTTGCGCGGGTCTACGAACATACCAGCCGCCTTCGAGAGGATGTAGTAGCCGTGCGCCACGCGGCCGGTGAAGAGCGTGCCTTCCAACGAAGTCGCATCGACGTGGGCGTAAAAGTTGTCGCCCGATACCTGCGCGAAGGCCGTGATGTCGGCCTCCGTCACGGTGTGGCGGTGCGTGGTGTAAGTCTGACCGATTTCCAACTCCTCGAAGAAGTGCTGGAAGGGGTGCTTGTCGCGCTCAAACTGCTTGGCACCTTGCTGGTACACGCTGGTAATGGCCGTGAGCATGGTGGGGGAACCTTGCACCGCTACGCGCTGCATGAAGTGCTCCACGCCGCGCATGCCGCCCATTTCTTGCCCGCCGCCGGCCCGGCCGGGGCCACCGTGGATGAGCAGGGGCATGGGAGAACCGTGGCCGGTGCTTTCCTTGGCTACTTCCTGGTTCAGCACCAGAATGCGGCCGTGGTGCGTGGCCGCGCCCAGCACAAACTCCTGCGCCACGCCGGGGTCGTTGGTAGCCACGGAACACACTAGGGAGCCTTTGCCCATGTTGGCCAGCTTCACCGCGTCGTCGACATCCTTATAAGGCATGAGCGTGGTGACGGGGCCGAAGGCCTCCACTTCGTGCGAATCGGTGAAGCGGAACGGGTCGGAATTGAGCAGTACGATGGGCGAGATAAACGCACCGGTTTTGCTGTCGGCCCCAATCACCTGTACGTTTTCCAGGTCGCCGTACACAATGGGCGTGTTTTTGGCTAGCTGCTGCACCTTTTCACGCAGGCGCTGCAGCTGTTCGCGGCCGGCGAGTGCACCCATGCGCACGCCTTCGGCCTGCGGGTGCCCAACGGTGGTTTGAGCCAGGGCCTTGCCCAAGGCAATTTGCACGTCCTCCACCAGGTTTTCGGGCACGATGGCGCGGCGGATGGCGGTGCATTTCTGCCCAGCTTTGGCCGTCATTTCCTTGCGCACCTCCTTGATGAAAAGGTCAAACTCTGGGGTGCCCGGCACAGCGTCGGGGCCGAGCACGGCAGCGTTGAGCGAGTCGGCCTCCAGGTTGAAAGGCACGGCCTCTTCGATGATGCGCGGATGCGCCTTCAGCTTGCGGCCGGTTTCGGCCGAGCCGGTGAAGGTGACGACGTCCTGATAGTTGACGTGGTCGAGAATGCCAATGCCGGATCCTACCACCAGTTGCAGCGCGCCCTCAGGCAAAATGCCGGAAGCAATGATTTCGCGCACGACGGCTTCTGTAAGATAAGCCGTGGGTACGGCCGGCTTCACGATGGCCGGCATGCCCGCCAGCAGGTTTACGGCAATCTTCTCCAGCATGCCCCAAATGGGGAAGTTGTAGGCGTTGATGTGCACGGCCACGCCTTCACGGGGCACCATGATGTGCTGGGCCATAAACGAGCCGCCCTTCGACAGGCCGATCGGCTCGCCGTCGACATAGAACGGCTTATCGGGGAATTTGCGGCGTAACGAAGCGTTGGCAAACAGGTTGCCGATGCCGCCTTCGATGTCAATCCAGGAGTCGGCGCGGGTGGCGCCGGAGCGGTAGCTGAGCGTGTAGAACTGCTCCTTGCGCTCCATGAGGTAGAACGCCAGGGCCTTGATCATGCGGCCGCGTTCGTGGAAGGTCATTTTGCGCAGGGCTGGGTTGCCCACGCGGCGCCCGTAGTCGAGCATGGCCGCGAAGTCCAGGCCTTCGCCGTCGGCAATGGCTACTACTTCGCCCGTTGAGGCGTCGTACAGTTCCTGCTTGTTGCCCGAGCCAGGCATCCAGCGGCCCAGGGCGTAGTTTTCGAGGGTGGGAGTCATAGGGAATTAGCGGGAGCAAGGGTTATTGGCTTACAGCCAACAACAGAAATTGGAGCGGAAATATCCGCAACTTCTCGGTTTAAACCTGCGGGCTGCCCAGCAGCAGGGCCAGAAATGGCGCACGGTCAGAGCCGATGTAGGGCGAGCCGACAGGGGCTTGTCAAAACAATGACGGCTTGAAGGTGGCAAGGCCATTGTGCCGCCCTGCGGGACAGTCCTGCGCTACGCGTTCAGGCAGAAGACAACCGGCAAGATGGCCTCAACCGAAGCGGGGCTGGTAGGTTCTGAATGCTAACCTAATTACGCCGCTACTTCCGCTGCGGAACGGGCCGAAGACGACGAAGTAGTGGAAGGCCGCGGGGCCCCGTCGAACAGGAATTCGTTGAGCTTGGCGCGCAGATCGGCTGCGGAGAGGTTGCGATACACCTCGCCGCCGCGTACCAAGGACATCTGCCCGGTTTCTTCGCTCACTACCAGCACCAGTGCATCGGTCACTTCCGAGAGGCCGATGGCGGCGCGGTGGCGCAGCCCAAGAGCGGCTGGCACATCGGGGCTTTCGCTTACGGGCAGGATGCAGCGGGCGGCTTTGATGCGGCCATTGGCGATGATGACCGCGCCGTCGTGCAGCGGAGAGGTCTTGTTGAAAATACTCATAAGCAGGCGCTTGCTCACGGTGGCATCGAGCAAGTCGCCGCTTTCGGCGTAGAATTTCAGGTCGGAGGCTTGCTGGAAGGCGATGAGCGCCCCGGTGTTCTTGCCCGACAGGCTCTTGGCCGCTTCCACGAAGGGCGTCACGCTCATGCGCGGCTGCGCTGCCTCGCGGCGCCACGGAAACATGCGCACCCGGTCAAGCGAAGTAGCCTTGCCGATGTTCAGCAAAAAGCGCCGGATTTCCTGCTGAAAGAGGATGATGCCCGCCAGTACGCCCACGCTCATAAACTGCCCCAGAATGGACGTCAGCAGCTCCATGCCCGCGGCCTTCACCACCAGGTATACCAGGTACACCGACAGGAAGCCGAGGAAAATACGCAGCGCGACCGAACCGGTCAGCAGCTTGTAAATCTGATAAAAGAGCAACGTGACCAACAGCACGTCGACGACGTCCATCCAGCCAATGCGCAGGAAGCCGATGGAAACGGGGTTGAACACGGTTGGTTACGAGCTTAAAGTGTTGTCAATCAATCGTACGGTCTGCACTGCCTCCGCCACATCATGTACCCGCAGTATATGTGCTCCGCCCAGCACGGCCAGCGTGTTGAGCGCAATGGTGCCGGGAAGAGCCGCCGCCGGCGTCAGCCCCAGGGTTTTCCATACGAGGGTTTTACGGGAAAGTCCTACCAACAGTGGCAAATCCAGTGCGGTGTGCAACTCGGGCAGGCGTTTCAGCAGCTCGTACCCTTGCTGCGGCGTCTTGGCAAAACCCATACCCGGGTCCAGTACCACGTCGGTGCCGGGCCAGAGGGTGCGCAGGGCCGTGAGTCGGTCGCGGAAGTAGCGGATGAGCTCCAGTAGCAGGTCATCGTACTGGGTGAGCTGGGTCATGGTTTGCGGCGTGCCGCGCATGTGCATCAGAATATAAGGCACCTGCAAACGTGCTACGGTTGCAAACATTGCCTCATCCAGCTGCCCGCCGCTGATGTCGTTGATGATGTCGGCGCCGGCTTGTACCGCTTGTTCCGCCACCTCAGCCCGGAAAGTATCGACGGAAATAAAGGCTTCGGGGAAGTGCCGGCGTAGGGCCTCGATGGCCGGCAACACGCGCTGGCGTTCCTCGTCCATGGGCACGTCGTCGGCGCCGGGGCGGGAGGAGTAACCGCCCACGTCCAGCACCGCGGCCCCGGCTTGGAGCATCTGATCGGCTTGGCGCAGTACGGCGTCGGTGCCCGAAATGCGGCTGTCGGCGAAAAACGAATCGGGCGTCAGGTTCAGGATGCCCATTACCTGCGGGCGGCTCAAATCGAGCACACGGCCGCCGGGGCAGCGCAATGTCTGCCTCACCCGAAATAGCGTATCTTGCGCAACCAGGCTGGCCATGTTTTCTTGTGCGTTGAGCCCGGTGCTTGGTGCTTAGGAAGCTGAAAATCACGCAACCCGTGCGGGCTAGACTAGTAACGGCCTAAGCACTAGGCTCAAAGGCCCAAGCACTCCCCCTAAAAATAGCTTTTTGACGTTGAACGACCAAACCCAGCTCCAGTACGACCGCGTAATCGAGCGCTGCCGGAAGCTGTTTCTGGCCAAGACTCACGACTACGGCACGGCGTGGCGCATCCTGCGCTTGCCCAGCATCACGGACCAGATTTACATCAAGGCCCAGCGCATCCGCTCCATCCAGGAGAAGGGCGCGCAGCTGGTGCAGGACCCCATCGACGACGAGTTCGTGGCCATCATCAACTACTGCGTCATTGCCCTGATGCAGCTGCACCTGCCGGCCGATGCGCCGCAAGACCTCGACACCGAGGCCGTGGCTGCTACCTACGACGAGGAAATTGCCGAAAACCGCCGCTTGCTGTTCGCCAAGAATCACGATTACGGTGAGGCCTGGCGGCAGATGCGCGTATCGAGCATCACCGATATTATCCTGATGAAGCTGCACCGCACCAAGCAGATCGAAGACCTGCAGGGCCGCACGCTGGCTTCGGAGGGCGTAGAGGCCAACTACCGCGATATGCTGAATTACGCCGTGTTTGCGCTGATCCTGCGCGGGGCGGTGGAACAAGCGTAGTCAGCCGGCCGTTACACGCGCAAACTTCAAGCGTCATGCTGAGCTTGGCGAGCCGAAAGGTCGCCGTTGGGCAAGCATCTCTACCGCCGAGGCCGGATAGTATTTTTTCTATTCGGCAAAGCGGGCGGGATGCTTCGACTTCGCTTCGCATGACGTTCTTTGTGTTCAGTACTTAGCGTGCCGCTGGCCTGGTGCTAGTTCAGCGGCTTCCCCCACAGATCCACCCATGCGTACGTTTGTCCGACTTTGCTGGCTGCTGCTCGGCGCGTTGTTCATCTTTTCGGGGCTCGTGAAGCTCAACGACCCCATCGGTACGGCTTACAAGCTGGAAGAATACTTTGAAGTATTTGCCACCGATTTAGGCTCATTCTTCCTGGCCTTTAAAGGCATGGCGCGAGCCCTGAGCTTGACGCTCAGCTCCCTGGAGGTGGTGCTGGGTGTGGCCCTGCTGCTGCGCTGGAACCTGCGCTTCACGCTCTGGTGCCTGTTTGGGCTGCTGGTATTCTTCGGCTTCCTGACATTCTATTCGGCCGCATTTAATAAAGTCACCGACTGCGGCTGCTTCGGCGACTTCATCAAGCTCACGCCCTGGACCTCTTTCTTCAAGGACCTGTTCCTGCTGGCGCTGTGGGCGGTGGTGTTTTTTAATCAGCGTTACCTGCGCCGGGTGTTTGCCAAAGGCACGCTGGGCGCCATGTACCTGACGTTTGCCACAGCCGTAGCCGTGGGCATCGGGGTGTATGCGCTGGGCCACCTGCCGTACTTCGATTTCCTGCCCTACAAAGTCGGCAACGACATTGGCAAGCTGATGCAGCCCCAGGAGCAGGCAAAGTACAAGTACGTGATGGAGCGGAACGGGCAGACACAGGAGTTTCCCGAATACCCCACCGATACCACCTGGCGCTTTAAAGAAATGGTGGTGCTGAACCCGGAGAAATCCAAGCCCGTCATCACCGACTTCAGCGTGAGCACGCCCGAGGGCGAAGACGTAACCAAGGAAGTACTCAAGGGCAACAAGCTGCTGCTCATCATCCAGAATACGGATAAGGCCGACCGCGACCGGTTTCAGTTGATCAACCAAACGCTGGCGGCAGCCGACTCGTCGGGAAAGAACATCAAGACGATGATCATCACCAGCAGCAGCCGGCAGGAGTTCGACGTGTTCCGTCACGAAGTGAACCTCTCGGGCAAATACTACTTTGCCGATGCCACGGTGCTCAAGTCCATGATTCGCTCAAACCCCGGCTTCATGGTGCTGCAAAACGGCGTGGTGAAAAACAAATTCCACTACCACGATATTCCGGACCGCGAAAAGCTGGAGGAGTCGTTGTAAGGGAAGCGAGTAATAAGAATGTCATCCTGAGCAAAGCGAAGGACCCTGCCACGGCGGATCGTAACCACCCAGTGCTGGTTGTTCGGGCGGGGTTAGGTCCTTCGCTTTGCTCAGGATGACAACGATAGAAACGGTATGCTGCTGTTTATTCTGCGTCGTCTGCTGCATGGCCTGCTGATTCTGGCCGGCGTGGCCCTTACGGTATTTGTGTTGTTCCAGGTATTGCCTGGCGACCCGGTAGCGTTGCTGGCTGGCCAGCGCAGCGACGTGGCTACCCGCGCCGCTATTGCCGCCGATCTGGGCTTGGATCAGCCCTTGCCCATGCAGCTGGCTGGTTATCTGAATGATGTGTCGCCGGTGGGCGTGCACCCCCGCGACTCTGCCTCCGTGGCGCGCTACGGCGGCGTAACGCTGCTGCCCCTGGGAGGCGAGCGGGCTGTGGTGCTCAAAAAACCCTACCTGCGCCGCTCGTTTCAGTCCAACAAGGACGTGCTTGACATTCTGCTCGACCACTTCAGTGGTACGTTGTGGCTGGCGCTGGCCGCCATGCTGCTGGCGGCGGTGCTGGGCATTGCCTTCGGCATTGTGGCAGCGCTACGGGCGCACACCTGGCTCGACCGCACCCTGCTGACGGTGTCGGTGCTGGGTATTTCGGTGCCGTCGTTTGTAGCCGGTATTCTGATTGCTATGACGTTCGGCTTTTACTGGAGCCGCTACACAGGCCTAAGCCTGACGGGGCAACTGTTTGAAACCGATCCGTTCACGGCCGAGTCGCACGTGGTGCTGCGCAACCTGGTGTTGCCGGCGTTTGCGCTGGGCATCCGGCCGCTGGCCGTGATTGTGCAGCTCACGCGCAGCTCCATGCTGGATGTGCTGTCGCAGGATTTTGTGCGCACAGCTCGGGCCAAGGGCGTATCAAAGAACCGCACAGTGTGGCATCACGCCCTGCAAAATGCCCTGAACCCGGTGGTAACGGCTGTATCGGGCTGGTTGGCTTCGCTGATGGCTGGTGCGTTTTTTATTGAGTACATCTTCAACTGGAAAGGCCTGGGTACAGTGACGCTGCGCGCCGTTGAAAACCTGGATTTTCCGGTGGTGATGGGTGCCACTCTGTTCGTGGCTTTTCTGTTTGTGGTCATCAACATTGGCGTGGATGTGCTCTATGCCGTGCTTGACCCGCGTGTGAAACTGGGCTAGCCGTTCCCCGGCAAGCTGGGTTTTGCATTCTCAAGCTGACAAAACGCCATGAATAACGAAGCTTTGTCGCATCCCCCCCGTTTATTTTTGGTAGGTATGCCCGGCGCCGGCAAAACTACTTTAGGTCGGGCCCTGGCGGCACTCTATAGCCTGCCGTTTCGGGACCTGGATGACGAAATCGTGCAACGCGAGGGACGAAGCATTCCCGAGGTGTTTGCACAGGAGGGGGAAGCTTATTTTCGGGAACTGGAGGCGGCCACTTTACGGGCCGTGGTAGCCGAACACGAGCGGTTAGTATTGGCCACTGGCGGCGGTACGCCTTGTTTTCACGGGAATGCAGCGTATCTTAATGAGCACGGTGTGGCGCTGTGGCTGGACGTGCCGGTGGATGAATTGGTGGCCCGGCTACAGCACGCAGTTGCCTCGCGCCCCCTGCTGGCAACCTTGCCCGATACCGCCGCACTGCGGCAGCGACTGCACGAAACATTGGCCGATAGAAGCCGGTTTTATGCCGTAGCTTCACTGCGTTGTGCGCCTCCGGCCTGCACGGTGGAAGCAGTGCAAGCACTGCTGGCACGTTATCTGCGGTCAGCTTAAACATTATAGTAGGTCCGCCGTTAAGGCGTTCGTGGCTACTTTTGCCCCACATCTTCTCTCTACTACCATGGAACAAAAGGCTGCTCCTGCGTCGGGCCAACTCCACAAGCCCAAGCACAAAGGTTCGGCGCAATTGTTTGAGAACCCCGTGCTGGAGCGTTTGACGCACACGCACATTGCTGCGCCCCTCTCTATTTTCTTCTCGGTAGCTGCCATTAGCCTCTACTACAGCCTGAGCCAAGGACTGCTAACCGGACTGTCGGCCTTCGGGCTGTTTCTAGCCGGTTGGTTTGCCTTTACGCTGGTGGAGTACGTGATGCACCGCTACCTGTACCACATCAAGCCCAGCACCCCGCAGCGTGCTAAGTTTCAGTACACCATGCACGGTGTGCACCACGAGTTTCCAAAGGATAAAACCCGCTTGGCCATGCCGCCTATCGTGACGGTATTTGTGACCTCGCTGCTGTTTTTCCTGTTCCGCTTTATTTTCGGCAATGCTGGTTTCGGTATCCTGGCCGGATTCGTGTTTGGCTACGCGCTGTACCTCTTTGTGCACTATGCCATTCACGTGTACGCCCCACCGAAAAACTTTCTGAAGTTCTGGTGGCACCACCACGCGCAGCATCACTACCGGCAGGATGAAGTTGCCTTTGGCGTGTCGACCACGCTGTGGGACCACATCATCGGGACAATGCCTGAAAAACGGAGC
>NZ_JBZYWH010000061.1:0-217 GCF_058932745.1 Hymenobacter sp. FMD4 | reverse complement strand
GCCGCGTGCGATTGGTATCACGGGGGATTAGCTCAGCTGGCTAGAGCACCTGCCTTGCACGCAGGGGGTCAACGGTTCGAATCCGTTATTCTCCACTCTTACTCCCGGAAGCGGTGTTTCATCACTTCTTCTTCTGGACCAGGCGACAGGCCTGGTACACGTTCTTTGACG
The DNA here is from genome assembly GCF_058932745.1 of Hymenobacter sp. FMD4. Lineage (NCBI taxonomy): Bacteria > Pseudomonadati > Bacteroidota > Cytophagia > Cytophagales > Hymenobacteraceae > Hymenobacter > Hymenobacter sp. FMD4. The sequence goes on along the minus strand of NZ_JBZYWH010000061.1, from coordinate 46 downwards.
TAACGGCTAGCAAACAAAGAAGAAATAAGCCTACCCTTTATTAAGG
>NZ_JBZYWH010000060.1:0-217 GCF_058932745.1 Hymenobacter sp. FMD4 | reverse complement strand
ACCGCGTGCGATTGGTATCACGGGGGATTAGCTCAGCTGGCTAGAGCACCTGCCTTGCACGCAGGGGGTCAACGGTTCGAATCCGTTATTCTCCACGCTTACTCCCGGAAGCGGTGTTTCAGCACTTCTTCCCCTGCACCGAGCAACAGGCTTGGTACACGTTCTTTGACGTAACGGCTAGCAAACAAAGAAGAAATAAGCCTACTCCATTAGTGGA